>NZ_JBFUHL010000029.1:0-70786 GCF_056402415.1 Paenibacillus sp. P4_A9 | reverse complement strand
CTCCTGAGAGGGTACTAGAATTGATTGATTTGTTTAGTACAGGACAAAATAACGAATCAACACTAAAACTTTTAGGCTATCGTAATGCGATCTCTCTACTTAACTCAATAGGTGGGCTATCTATGGACGATGACATATTATCCTTCAATCAGAATCCAAATGATGTTTCAGTTTGGATTGCACAAAGTGTAAAATCAACACCAACAATTGAAATAGTAAGTAAATACAAAGAAAAAAGTCCCACTGAATTAGGGAAAATTATTTCCACAGAACTAAATAAAAGTTGGAAAGAGTCTTCTCAAAAACGTTACGGGTCTGCACTCCTTTTATGGTATAAATGGGCTAATGATATACTTATGAAAGAAACCGCAAATGTTTAGGCGATCAATTATTATAACACGAATTTCACTGCTTATTAATATTATCGATATTTGCTCGCATTTCACTTAATAAATCTAATGCAAGCAGATACCTAAACCAACTTCTATACCTCACAGAGCATAGTAGAAAAGCTATAATAAATTTGAAAGCACTTTTACGAGCGAAATCCTTGTTTTTATAGTGGATAATTTCATGTGCAGCAAAGAACCTCAATATGTATGGGTGTTCTGCATAAGAGTCTATTGTAATTTGCGGAAATCATACTCCAAAATTGTCGGCAGTGCCGGTATACTGATCACGGTCATCTATAAAAATTGGGCAATCAACTCCAGCTTTCATCATCAATTCTCTTATCATTTTATATTGAGATGGATATTTACTTTCTTTCAGAGAGATTTTGTTAATAGTAACGACCACCTTTAAATTTCTTTTATTATTATTATTCTTACCTTATTATACAAAAATCTTAAATAGCTTCAATGAGAAAGTCAACTGAGAAAATAACATGCAAAAAAACTTTCTAGGTTTTTAGAATTCATAAATTGCTACAAAGATGGACATTTCATTAGAAGACATGCTGAACAATTTATTAAATTTATTATCTATGGCGCACTCGTTAGGACAAGGGACTGCGGTCATTCAGCGTGCACCGAGGTATCTGGTAGATCAACTGCCGGATGTAACGGTGACTCACTCAGCTACAAAAGTAGGGAAATATACACTTCCAAAACGGATGGTTACACGGCCTCTCGTGATGAAGAATGGGTTAACTGTGCGTGCGAGGTAGTACCAAAAATCCAAAATAATTTTACTCTTCATATTTCCCTGCTCCTATTAGGGTTTTGGCGCCTTGCAAAACACTATAATGCAGGCTAGTAAAAAGACTACAAGCACCTATATCTCCATGGGGTGAAGGGAGTCTTTGTATTTTTTCATTATCGTTATTAAAAATTCAATATTAAGGTAAAGTGTTTGGTTTCAGGTGTATTACATACGCTTTTCGGTGCAATAGGTGGCATAATATTTTTGAATTTACCATCAATAATATTCGGAGGTATTGTCGCTTTATTATTTTTTGGCAATTGACGAACTTTTACAAAAGTACATTAACTTAAGAAAAAAACTGTTGATTTTATCGTTTGTTCCATTAATATTTGCATTATTAAGTTTTGCTTTATACCATCCTTATTGGAATCAGGAAGATGCCAAATTCACTGCGAACCAAGCCGTACAATTTGCAGTTTCAGGCAAAGGCACATATAACTCTTTATTTCCAGATGAGTTGAACAAAGTTATCGAAACAAAAATTGATGGTTATCTGGTAACTCGTTCCACAGATGTTGAGAAGATAGGTAGCGGAGATTATAAGATTAAACTTATTGAAAAATGGCAAAAGACAGGCGAAAACGGTGAAAGAATCACTTATTATCATGTTCAAAGAAAAGAAGGAGGTACTTCGTCAGGTGCTGCTGGTTCAAGTGGAGATACTATTCCTTATAAGCACTAAACTTCCATAAAAGAGAAGTTCTTTCCAAGGAGAGCCATACCACATTAGAAGTACGGACCATTGAACTAACGGATACGAGAGTTGAATAAACAAACACTACAGGGCTGCCGCGAAAAAGACTGGCAGCCTCATTACGTTTACGGGCAGTTATGCGCGATGAGTATTTTGAATGAATGCCTTTACAAACGAACGTACAATCATTATTCTTATTATGGGTGAATTTTCCATTAACTAAAAGTAGTGATAAATGTGGAAATTATCAAAACGAAGATTGAAAGTTCTCTTACAGTCCTGTTGGTATTTATTACATAATCTGACGAATAGAAGAATGGAATAATAAATGACGACAAGAGGGATCACAGAATGCTGGCGGAAAAGTTACTATTAGGTCTTTTAATTATCATCATTCCAAATCTAATTCATGGCTTTTTTAATGACGTGCAAAAAAAAGGGACCCCCCCATATTTATATGGTCTCCTACAAGGAACGGCTGCATTACTATGCTTAATCTTTTCCTATTCCAAATACGGTTTGTTCTGGGACCTCCGGTATATTCCCCTAGTCATTTCTATTTTGTATGGTGGACGATTAAGCGGGGCTATAGTAATCATAATGATCGTTGGTACTCGGACGTTAATCGGTGGAGATTCCCTGTGGTTTGGCTATTTGAGTATTATAGCGGCGTCTGCACCTTTTCTAATTGGGAAGAGTTTTATGTTTTATAAGCGTAAAAAACGCATGTCATTAGCTGCCATCCTGGGTCTTTGGTCAGCTTTTGCTTCTATAGGCGTCTTTTTCCCTTTATATTTAGCCTATCAAAATGCATTCGATACATTCAGTTTTAGCAAGATGACTGACATCATTATTTTTGTGGTTATTTATATAGTAGGTCTATCCATCGCTATTTCGATCAATGAAGCGATTATTGACAGGTGGATTATGAAAGAAGAGATCCGACAAACGGAAAAAATTAAAACTCTAGGAGAGTTAGCGGCATCAATTGCTCATGAAATTCGTAATCCACTTACAGTGGTAAAAGGATTTCTTCAGTTCATGAATGAAAGAAATGAAGTGGAGAAAAATGCTCAGTATTTTAAATTGGCATTAGGTGAATTGAGTAGGGCAGAAGCGATTATTAATGAATACTTAATTATCGCAAAACCACATTTGGAGAAGATCGAGGAAATTCCTTTATCTTCGATAACATCGAATTTGATTATACTGCTCGAACCGATGGCGACCAAACAAGGCATAATTTTGGAGGGCGATCTCGAAGGTAATCCTCTTGTGTCCACTGATAAGAATCAGCTGCAAATAGCTATAATCAACTTGATAAAGAATGCAGTTGAAGCATCTTCGGCTGGAGATAAGGTAAGTATTAGATTGAGGCATAATAAGGATGTAGCAGAAATGTTGATATCGGATACTGGAAAAGGCATGACAAACGAGCAACTTTCAAGAATCGGAACATTATTTTATTCTACGAAGGAAAAGGGCACAGGGCTTGGTACAATGGTTTCCATTCGAATAATAAAAGAAATGAACGGTGAAATATCATATAAAAGTGTAGAGAATGTTGGCACTGAGGTAATTATTAGAATTCCAACGATAAATAAAATTGTTACCACCTACAGGCATTCTTAAAGGAGTGTTACGCTCCCTCGAGAAACTATTGCACAATATTAACACAGGCTGCCGAGATATTGGGCAGCCTATTGATATTCCTTTTAAGGCTAAGAAATGTCCATTGGAGCCAAGGCATCTGATTCATCCCTGATCAGGATCAAGTTGTACATGCCACGTATATCGCGTTTTTGTTTTATAGGATAATGTTAGGTAATTAAACAAGATATGCAATATATATCTTGCATAATTAGCCGTATTTAGATATGCTCTATTTATAATTAATAATTGGGGGAATTACAGTGGGTTTAAGTCTAGAACAATTATCGGAAACTCGTCAGAAGATACTGCTCAACCTTAAACACAAAGGCTCCTCAACTATAACTGAACTTGCATTTCGGCTTGAGATGACAAGGGAGGCTGTGAGACAACATCTATTACAGCTCGAGCATGATGGGTGGATTGAAAAGCATATAAAAAGAGTTACTGGTACTAGTGGGGGACGACCCTCCATGTACTATAGTATCACTTCTGAAGGAGAGCATCTATTCCCGAAAAATTATGATTCTTTAACAGTTGAAGTCATGGATACCGTTGCTGAGCAACTGGGTGAGGATGCATTACATCAAATACTGTACACCATGACTGAGGCGAGGGTGCGCGAATGGGAACCGCGTTTGCTCGGTTTAAGCATTGAAAAGCGTGTGGAGGCTCTAAAGGAAATTTATATGGCGGAAGACAACTTTATGGATGTTGAAAATTCAGGTGATCGACTGAGTTTAATCGAACGGAATTGTCCGTTTTTCAACGTAGCCAAACGCCGTCCGTTGCTTTGCAGCGTAACAGTCTCCATGCTTACTCATTTACTTGGCTGTCGTGTAGTCCGCGAGGAACGGTTTCAAAATGGGGACGGGCGGTGTGTCTTTCGAGTAATGCTTGACCAACCAATGGAGCACAATTCATTTCGATTCGCTTTGGAAACTTAGTTATATTTGGTGTTTGTTTAAAACAAAGGAGGTATACCTATATGGTCCTAGATGCGAAGTCATTAATTTCCGGAAAATTTCCAGATGTATTTAATAAATACTCTGATTTAACTAAAAAAAACGATCAGGCTAAACGGTTCATGGAAGGAGTTGAAGATCTGATCGAATTATGTGGAGATGATCCCGATCGAGATGGTCTCCAAGAGACTCCTTTTCGAGTGCTAAAAGCTTTTCTAGAGTATACGGAAGGTTATCGGGAAGATCCCAGAACTCACTTGGAAAAAACTTTTGATGTAGACCACCAAGAACTCGTTCTTATTAAAGATATCGAATTTCATTCCATTTGCGAGCATCATTTTGCACCTTTCTTCGGTTTCGCTCACGTTGGTTATATTCCAAACGAGAAAATTACAGGTCTTTCAAAAATTGCACGTATGGTCGAAGGATACGCAAAAAGATTTCAGGTTCAGGAGCGCCTCACCACACAGATAGTAAACGCAGTCGAAGAAGTACTTAAGCCTGCAGGGACAATGGTAATCGTCGAAGCGAAACACATGTGTATGTGCGGTAGAGGGATAAAAAAGTCGAGCGCGTCTACAACGACCTCCTCGGTGCGCGGCATATTTGCAAATAAGTCTGACGCACGTGCAGAGTTCCTATCTATACTAAAAAAATAACAGTTATGAAATTAAAGCAAGTCACGGTTATTCGTGACTTTTTTGTTTATGGGGAAGGGAATCGGAAAATGTTCTTGACCCCATTCCCCAGTTGATCGACTGCCTTTTCTTGCGCGACTCATCTCTTCCAAAATGGCAGCAATATTGTGCATATTAAGGATTGGCTCGGACACAAGCGTATTACAACCACGCTTCACTATGCGCGAATTCAAAACCCTGCTGAAAAGTTTTGAATATACGTATCAATCTCGTTCCTCGTGATGTCCCACCTGGCACCTATCATTTCGCGATAGCGATCGTCAATACAGCAAACAAGTGTAGCCAGAGATCAAGCTAGCTATCGGCAATGAACGTAGCTTTGGACCTATTAGGCAACGTGGAAATAGGCTTCGGTAATCCCGATAAGTCTGACGCACGTGCAGAGTTCCTATCTCTACTAAAAAATAACAGTAATGAAATAAAGTACTAATCTCCCATGAGTTCTTCCCGTAAGGGAGATATAATCTGTGATGGAACGTGATGGGTGAAAGGGATTCCTTTATCCGTTCATAATAACTCCCCCGGTTATATGAATAAATTGTCCTGATACATAAGTAGAATCTTCCGAAGCTAAATAAACGTAAGCGGGGGCGACTTCAAAAGGCTGGCCAGCACGTTTCATCGGGTTCTTTGCTCCCCAATTCGCAACTTGATCTGACGGGAATGAAGCTGGAATGAGCGGAGTCCATATCGTTCCAGGTACGACACCGTTGACACGAATGCCCTTGCTGTGTAGAGACTTGGATAGTGAACGTGTAAAAGATACAATCGCTCCTTTCGTTGCGGAATAATCAATAAGTTGTTCATTTCCTTCATATGCTGCAAGTGATGCTGCATTGATGATGGAGCTACCGGGTTTCAAATGCGACAAAGCTATTTTAGTTAAATAAAAAATGGAGAAAAAATTCGTTCGGAACGTTTTTTCCATTTGTTCGGAAGTTATGTACTCCAAGCCATCTTGAACATATTGTTCCGCTGCATTGTTGACCAAAATATCAAGTTTTCCGAATTGTATAATCGTTTGATCCATCACTTGCTTGCAAAACGCTTCGCTTCCTATATTACCTGCAATACATAGACAACGCCGACCCTTTTGTTCTACATATTGTTTGGTTTCTTCCGCGTCGGAATCTTCATTCAAGTATACAATGACAATATCCGCCCCTTCTTTGGCGAAAGCGACGGCAATAGCACGCCCCTGGCCACTGTCTCCACCAGTAATGATTGCTACTTTATCCTTCAGTTTTCCGCTACCTTTGTAGTTTGGGTTATCGTATACAGGTCTCGGGTTCATGAGAGATTCAATGCCTGGCTGCTGATCCTGATGTTGAGAAGGATATGGGGGGACTGGCTGCATTTGTGATTGCATTGGGTTGAACCTGAATGACCCAATCCTGTTGAGGCTTATATGTATGTAGGTATACCTTCTATTAGTTGAGGAACAAGACTAGCCAAATCTCCTACTAATCCGATGTCTACTGGAACGGAAGCCCCAAAGTTCGACGGGTGTTTTGAAATATGAACAATGCGTACTTTACTGGGGAGAAAACCATCAGGCAACCATGACGTTTCAATAGCTAATACAACATCTGCCCTTAGGAACAGCTCTTTGAGAAATGGGTTACCGCCTTCACCAAGCGCATTCAACATTAATGGATGTGCATCCTGTAAGATTCCCATAGCACCATAGCTCATCGCAACGCCGCAACACCAGGTTTCGGCCAACTTTTGGATTGCAGCTCGATCTGTAATAGCTCCACTTCCCACCAACATCATAGGTTGCTTGGCGGATTGAATGAGTTGCAGTGCTTTTAGAATGATTTCCGGACCAGAACAGGGGATGGAAACCTGAGGTTGTTGACGAAGTTGAGCCGTAGCTGTCATGTTAAATACATCAGAAGGAATCGACAAATGCGATACGCTGCGCTGCAGAATAGCTGTTTGCATCGCTTGTGTTAGTAACTCGATTACAGCATCTGGATGAACTACCATTTGACTGTATCGGGATATGGCTTGTACCAGTTCTTGTTGATTGATGTACTGTTTATAGGATGTTCCTATCTTGTTAAGCGGTGCTTGACCTGTGATTGCTAACAATGGGGCATTATCCAAAAATGCGTCGCCCATACCATTAATAAGATTAGCAAGGCCGGGTCCCATCTGTGCGATACAGACCCCAAGTTGACCAGTTAATTTTGCCTCTGCCGCAGCCATCATTGCAGCGACGGACTCATGTTTAACAGCAATAAATGAGATCGTATCTTGCATGGCAAGTGCGTTCATTAGTCCAAAAACAGCATCCCCAACTACGCCATAAATCCGTTTGACATTCCAGAGTTGAAGTTGTTCCAATATAGCCTCTGCAACTGTATGGGAAGAATGGCTCTTATCCCTCGAATTAGATAACTTTGTTGTCATTTGTTTATTTCTCCTCACAAATTAGTACGTAATTACCTATAACTTTTCCCGTCCCATTGATAGAAGGCAAGCATCTCCATGTCAATCTCGAGCCCAATTCCAGTTCCGCTAGGTATAGAGATTTCACTATTCGAAGGTTGAATTTCGATTAATTTTGAAAAAGGATTATCCATTACATCCCATTCAAGAGGTTCGTATCCAAGTGACGATGTTTCATTATCGGCAAAATTTCCACAAAAAAATTATGTGGGTACCCGTCATTTCAGCTCCCATTTTTTTTGTAACTGGTGTTATTCTGGCCTGGTATAACGCTTATTGGCTGCGTAATGTATTTTTGGTTCTAATGTGGTCGGGCGTTTTGTTCGGTCTGGTTGGTTTCTATTTCCATTTCCGGGGAGTAGGTATTCGGGTAGGAGGTTGGGCGTTGCGCAACTTTCTCATCGGTCCGCCAATCTTGCTTCCATTAATGTTCTCTGCTGACAGTGTACTCGGTTTGATTGCCATATACTGGGGAGTGAAGTGATTCTATGCTAACGAAAAGTTACTACCCCTCTTACGATGTTATGAATGAGTTAGATGAGTGGGATGACCATACCCAACTGATTGTAACTTCCCGTTTGAAACCCATCAAAAACTTTCAATTTCTTACAAGCATCGAGGCTGAAATGGTTGAACGAATCAGTTCACTTTTTGTGAGCGATCAATCGCAGGAAGTGTTGGATTTCATAGTTGGTCATATCGATCAAACCCTTCATCAATCATTTGGGGAGGGACAAAGAAAGGTTGGCGTCCCTGAGGCCCCAGAGCTAATTAGGTCGGGACTTCAGGCAATCGAACAAGGGGTGCAATTACTTTATGGTTCTTCTTTTGTTGAACTAGAAATGGATTTACAAAAGCAGTACTTGCAGAAGATTAGTGAATGCAAAGCTGAACCCATAGAAGTTTGGAACAATATTCAACAAGAACCGCTGTTTAATAAACTGCTGAGGTTGACCGTCGAATCGTATTGTTCGCATCCGAAAGTTTGGTCTGAAATTGGTTATGCAGGTCCAGCTTATCCGCGAGGTTACGTACGCACAGAGTTGGGGCAATTGGATCCATGGGAGGCGCAGCCGGAACAATGATGAACCGAAAATACGCGAATGAAGAAGTAGATGTAGTAATTGTTGGGGCAGGGGCAGCCGGAGGTGTACTCGCCAAAGAATTGAGCGAAACAGGAATGAGCGTGGTAATCCTGGATGCGGGTCCATTCCGTGATACTCAAAAAGATTTAGCTAGTGATGAGCTTACCATGCAAAATTTAGGGTGGCAGGATACTAGAATCGTAGATGGAAATAACCCGTTAACGATGGGACACAACAATTCTGGTCGCGGTATCGGTGGAGGGACGGTGCATTTTACGGCTGTCTTTTTACGATTTCATGACGCAGACTTTAAAGCAAGGACCATGGATGGTGTCGCGGATGATTGGCCGATTAGCTATGAGGATTTAGAACCTTTCTATACCAGGACCGAAAAGGAAATTGCCGTTTCTGGGCCCAAACACTTTCCATGGGGAAATTACCACGGCCCCTATCCTTATCCCGAGAGGGAGCCTCTTAGCCCCAACGCGTATATGTTTATGAACGGTTGCGAAAAGATGGGGATCCGCTCGTCTGTAGCACCACTTGCTATACTATCCGCGCCATTTGAAGGCCGGCCTCCATGCATTAATCGAGGCTTCTGCAATCAAGGATGTATGCCAGACGCTAAGTTCAGCACCCTCATTGTACATATTCCTAAAGCAATCAAAGCTGGAGCAGAAGTGCTAGCCGATTGCATGGTGACGCAGGTGTTAATGGGAAAAGACGGACTGGCGAAAGGTATCACCTTCGTACATGACGGAAGAACTTATGAGCAAAAAGCTAAAATAGTGATTTTGTCTGCCTATGTTGTAGAAACGCCGCGTTTGCTTCTTAACTCTGCAAATTCTCAGTTTCCGGATGGGCTGGCCAATAGCAGCGGTTGGGTTGGAAAATCAATTATGGTTCACAGTTCTCAAGACGTTTATGCTAAATTCGATGAAGAAATCAGGCTGTATAAGGGTACACCTGTTTTAGCTACAACATAAGATTTTTACCGTACTGATTCCAAAAACAACTTTGCTCGTGGATATACCCTTCATTCTCATGGAGCGAGACCAGTGGAGTTTTCGAAAGCCATTTCCCAAGCAGAAGGTGGTCCCGTGTGGGGGGACCGTCTCAGGGAAACGTTGTTGAATTATAATTACTATGGAAGAGTTACTTTGGTCGGCGAAGTACTTCCAAATCCAATGAACCGGGTCACGCTGGTTAATGAAAAAGACGAGTATGGATTGCCGCGTGCAAAAGTAACATTCAGCTATGGCGATAACGATCAGAAACTCATTGATCATGCTGTCGGTAATATGAGTACAATACTTGAGGCGGCGGGCGGGAAAGTTGAATACGTTGTTCCCGACACGGCTCATATGATGGGTGGCTGCCGTATGGGGAATGACCCCAAATCTTCAGTGGTTAATTCTTTTGGACAAGCCCATGACATTCCTAACCTGTTTATATGCGATGCGAGTATTTTTGTAACATCGGGCGCTGGAAATCCAACAAATACGGTCATGTCACTTGCACTGAGAACGGCGGAATATATAAAAGAGAAAGCAAAACAGTTTGAATTGTTGAACTCGCGATCAGTTTAGCAAAAAACCTCATTACATAGGCATAAGTTTTCGGGGAGTTTCAGCCACCACTTTTATTGCGTAAACTGGTACCCATAGTCTGGACACTTTGAAAAAGTGTTCAGACTGTGGGTACCTTTTTTTTGTAACTACAGAAAGCACCGGAGGGGATTACATCATTATCTTTGAAGCTAACGGGTTTGATGTAAATGTAATTGGAATTCAACGTGTAAAAGAGAGTGCCACGCGTTGGAGAAAAGCATATAGGGTAGACAGAATTATTGGACTAGCTGACTCACGTAGAGAAGCTTCTGGACGTCCCCTAAAGCGTGAACTAACACAGGATGAAGTGATTATAAGRCAGGAAGCAAGAGTTAGGCTCCTTGAGTCTCAATTTGAATTGTTAAAAAAGCTAGACACGAAAGAAAGGTTGCTGGTAGCAAAGCGAAAAAATTAAGTAAGAATAAGTTATTTGAGCTGATTAAAGAGACTGCAAGTCAAGTTGTAGGGTGCACAACTCGTTACCTTTACGATTTACTTCATGTATCACGTTCGGGATACTACAACTACATGCAAGCTGTAGTTAGATACCCGCAAAAAGCGGTCTCTTTCGGATGTGAAAGCTGGAGAAATGATCAAGAAAGCATTCCATAGAAAAGGCTTCAAAAAGGGGTCTCGTTCAATAAAGATGACGCTTGAGAACGAGTTTGGCATGATCTACAACTTGAAGTGAATCTGCAGGCTTATGAAGAAATTCAACCTCGTCTGTCCTCATAGAAAACCCAATCCCTACAAACGTATGGCTAAGGCAACTCAAGAACATCGAACGCTTCCCAACAGTTTAGATCGTGATTTTAGAAAAGGTATTCCTGGGCTTGCCTTGCTCACCGACAGTACTTACCTCCCATACGGCCGCTCAGAGACGGCTTATTTGTCGACCATACTAGATGCTTCAACAGGAGAGATCCTTTCTTACAACCTATCCAACCGCCTTACATTGGACATTGCTACAGACACGATCGAGGCACTCGTGAACCAAAGAAGATTGAAATTGCACAAAAAAGCATTCATCCATTCAGATCAAGGAAGTCATTATATAAGTCCCAAATACCAAGAACTTTTGAAGCAAAAAGGATTAGGTCAATCAATGTCTAGACGAGGCAATTTTTGGGACAATGCTCCACAGGAGTCGTTTTACGGTCTTATGAAGGACCCATGTTGACCATCGAAGCTGCCCAACATTAGCAGAACTACAACGTAAGATTGACAGTTACATCCGCTAATACAACAATAATCGATATCAATGGGGATTAAAAAAGATGACCCCTGTGTAATACGCAATACAGGAATCATCTATTGTTAGCTGCCTAGGCATTAACTAGGTTTTATTTAAGTGTCCTTGACAGAGGGTCCAGATCAATGATTGACTACCCAAGAGTTATGTTTTAATTTCTAACCTTCTAGGGATTTAGCTGCTTTCTTACCGTTTTTAATGAAGTTATTCCGCCGTCAATGTAGGAAACGCCTTGCCCGTGTTTTTCGACAAATCTATCAAATAAAAGGGGATTGTTGTTATCCATATATTTTTGAAAAACATTCATACTTTCTTCCAAAGCATCAAACCCGGTGGTGAGATCCTTTTTGATTTGCATCAAAGATGTCTTTATTTCATTTGGCAATGCGGTGGGTACCCTTAGTTTAGTGATGGCTGCGGAGGTTTCAGTAAATTTGAGTTTTGCTGATAAGACAACAACATCTAGACCTTTCGCATCCAATTTCTCGTCTAGTTCATTTAATGGTTCCATAGCTGAGTATACCAAATCGTAGACATTTTTTTCGAAAGTCAAAAATTCTTGCTGGTTAGCATCGTTTCCGTTTATAGCCAAAACGATGGGGGGACGGACGGTAATGGAAAGGCAAATTAGCAACAAAACGGATATCCAACGCATCATTCCAGGTGTAACTCCTTTTGTAATAAATTAAATTCTAAGGCTTCTTGGTATTTTAGATTGCCTAATTGTATATTTGGTGGGGATATCCAACAATTCGGGGATTGTTACAAGCTTAACCCCATCGTTTCTAAGCTCATCAATAATTTTCGGTAACGAACATCCGGCATACCGCGTAGTTTGCTCAGACAAACTACGCGGTGTGAATTGCTGCGCCGTTTGCAGGGTTTTTTTGCGAACACCGGAATGATACATAATACAACAAGGCATAAGTCAATCCAACTTAGTTTTATGGAAACAACCCCCTGCTATATTCTAATTTATTTTTCTTTATCATATAGGTTTTCTCATTGTGGATAAATTATGCATGAGTCAAGTTTCTTACATCAAGCCAGTTCGTTTCTAAGCTTGTTAATAATTGGCAAGGTATTCAGAGTTCCGGTTAGATTATCGCCCGTTTCATTGACCGAATGTTGCAAAATAAATTGACTGGGATGCACATAGGCCGTAACGTTGATCGCGATCTGAACGGCATTTAAACCTTTCCAATTCCAGCCCCAAATACACTCTGAATCCCTTCCGTTTCAAATTGCGGGGTAAAGAACAAAGAAAAATTTCAATCTATTCATAGTAGTAAATACATGAAAAGACAACGCAGGCTTGTCGATATAAAGCACCTTGCTCATCGAAGTTCCATGAAATGTAGGTTTTGTTATTGAAGATGAATTATACTTTAGAAAAACTTTCGTTATTAAGCCGTATAGATATAGATATTGCATTAATAAATCAAATTAAGGTGGTTAAGCAATTGAGCTTGTATCCTCAAGCATTGCCCAGGCCTCTTCTTTACCAAATGTCGATTTGTTTGATATCCAAGAATTCGAAAATTCCACCGTTGTTCAAGCCGAAGCAGGGTTATGGCTTCGATCTATTTTTGGCTTTGCGGATAGGACAACCGTTTTGTTGGAGTTCCAAAACGGTTATTTTCTACGAATTCCGATATCCCAAGTGCAAGTGAAGGATTTTGAGACGTTTTCTTAATGTTGGATCCTTCCTACCCGCCCGTACTATTTATTTATAATGAAAATTGGTACAAACGTTATCTCGTTTTTCTTATAATGTACTTCCCTTTTTGAAAAAGTTAGTTATATTTGGAAATAGCAAAATTTCATTTCCTGCAACCTACGAAAGCTCAATTGCTTCACAAATAACTAACTAATGGGGTAAATCCCAAAGGACACCAGTGGTAATAGGAGATAGAAAATACAAGGTCCTCGAACAAGATAAGCTTTGGGTGGCTGAACAATTGATTGGCTGCAAACCGAGAAAGGCATTATTCGTGTGCAAATTACCGAAACGGAAGCATACAAAGGTGGTGAAGATCCTTGCTTTGCGACATCGAGCGTTTCCTTCAAGCAAGCCATGCCTACCGCGGGATTACCCGCGGACCCAAATCATGTTTGGAGAGGTGGGTCAGTTATATGTTTATTTTATCTACGGTTGTATTCGTAGTAGCCCATCGGCCTGGAACTGTTGGGGCGGTGATGCTACGCGGTGCTAAACCAATGTAAGGTATGGAGTTGATCCGCGCCAATCGGCCAGGCAAACCTGATAATACGCTTTTAAATGGTCCAGCAAAGCTAACACAGGGGCTTAATATCACTAAAGACTTTTATGGATATGCCCTAATTAACGATCCAGATAATCATTTTGTACTGCTACAAAAGGATCAAACGCTATTAACCAAGAAAACACCACGTATCGGTATTTCCACGGGCACCGACTTGCTTTGGCGGTTCGTAGTCGTTGACCAAAATTCAAAATTGCTCCATCATACCGATACATAAAGGTTGTACAAGTTCAAATAAATTGTATATTTAATAAGCATGCACCTTTGGGGATTGTTCACTCATAGATTATGTTTTAAAAGTAAGCGTCAAACAGCCCCCACCACGCATTCATGTTGAGGACTGCCGTATACTGTAGCTATTGTTGTTTAAATACTCGGCAAGCAAGCGGTAGCAGCGGCGACCACGGAAGCAGCTTGTCTAGTGCTTCGGGATCATCATTTGGATCTGTCAGTTGAGGCAGTTGCTCGAAGAATATTGTAAATACTGAAATGGATTCAGTCCATTTTCCATTGCTGTTTCCATAACACTGTAGATCGTCGCGCTGCCTTTTGCTCCCCGAGTTGTATTGACGAATGCCAGTTCTTGCGTCGGATGACGAACGGCTTAATCGCACGCTCATGACGATTGTTATCAATTTCCAGCTACCCGTCCTACATAAACCCGATTAATTTGTCCCATTGGTTTAAGCAGTAAGATGGCTTCGCCAATTGCACTTTTGGGTAGCGTACGACCTCGCTATTGCTTAAGCCATGCCAAAAAAGCATCCAATACAGGACGATGAGTACCGAGACGCGTACTGAGCTTAAGTTCATTCCAGCGGAAGTCAAAGTTGTGCGGCATGTCAGGCAAGCCTATGGCTGCCGCCACTGTGAACGTGGAGAGCAGTTCATAATGGATCGTCTCCACTGGGAACTGCTCTAGTTTGGATTCACGGCTCGCAGACTTTTTGCGGCTGTATTTGACCGTATCCATTGTAGGTTCTTCCGATGTTGGCGTCGCCAGCACCTCGGCTTCATTAAACAGGTTTCGCCGTTAGTTCAGCAATCTGCGCGTCTTGCTTTGCAATTTTCGATTCATAATTTTCAGTTTGGGTTTGAATGTCCGCTCGATTTTCCATCCGAAACAACATCAATGTGCTAACCTATTATTCCTGCCGGCAGGTATGGCGAAACGGCGAACTTATATGACCGTTGTGGGACCTTGGTATGCCGGCTGCCGCTGGCTGAGCGACAGACCGAGCAGCCAGCGTAGTTCCCTCGAAGAAATGGCTGTGGTGCCCACACTGCCAGTCGGCCACTGAAATTGGATGGTATCTTTATGAACAGAGGGCGTAGGAATACAGACAAGTTAAAACCCATAACATATTGTTGAGTAGTTAATTTTCGAAAAATAACACGAACGAGGTGAGGTCATGTCTTATACGGATAATTATGAAAGGGATATCTATGGGATAATAGCCTTTTGGGTGCAGAATAATTATGATCACGGTCGATTTTTTGACAGAGAAATAAGCCATCATGAAATGGAACTAGCCCGAGCAAACCAGCATATGATTCTGCGCCTGGGAACAATATTTGAGAAAACAAAAACAAAAACAGCAGATCCCGGAACTTTGATTAGTGAAGCGCAGCATGCAACACATGAATTCCAAGGTTTACTCGTCTATACGCTGGATAAAGCTTTACGCTGTGAAACCATTATTTCAACTCCACAATCCCTTCTCGATCACATGATACGGGAAGCAGAAGAGACAGTATCGGTGTTTAAACTTTTACAATCTGGTGGGAAGGTTTTACCTGCGGACGCAATGATCCATGAAAATTATTTTTGGTTAAGACAAATGGCAGATCACCTTAGCTATATAAGACATTATTTAGACGCATCAAATTATGAACTTCATGATCAAGTAAGAAACATGACAAAAAAATTCGAGAATTTATTCCTTCAAGCCAATGCACTCCGAACAATGATACGCCCACCACGTAAAGAGGTATTACCAGCTTTAAACGGCTTCAGCCAAATGGTTATTAAAGAAGCCAAAGCCCTTGAAGCGTTTAAATTGGAACTAGATGATCTGATCAAACAATGCGCCGCAGTTACAACTTCACCACCAGATTTGTTGGAACATATCGCTAGGGAAGCACATCACTTGTGGAGAAATTTGGAGGATCGGGTTGTATTATAAGGTGCAAATTCATATTAGGGGTTTCAGTAACTACTTTAACTATTTTAACATGGTGTCGGAACCCATTAGATCTCTTGATGTTTCATTCATTCGACGATATAGCCTGCGGTGCGAGCGGCAAGCGCCATTACGGTATTGAACGGGTTTCCACCCCTGATGTCACAAAAAGGCTGGCAAATAATTAACTAGGTTGGGAATATCATGAATCTGCCCGAAACTGTTCGTCACTGAGGTTTCTGGGTTATTTCTCATGCTGCATCGCTGTATCATGGTAACAAATCAGGATTGCTTCCTACCGCTTGAATAATCTCCTTCATCTTGGAAACGACATGAGCAATTAACTGCCTGTTTGTCATTGGCTCTGTAAGAGAAGGAGACATGCGGGAGCGGCATTGCTATTCCTACGCCGTCTAAGCATAAAGAAACCATCGACCTTATGAGATCGATGGTTTCTTTATGCTTTAATTTTATTTTTTGAAAATGCCTTCAGCCGTAATTTACCCACAGAGGTTAGTAAGAAAAGAAATTATTATACGGTAACAACTATGGGGAACAACATTTGATTCTATTGCCGTGCAAACTTCCTCATAAATTAATTCCAGTGGGGTTTCTTCCGACGCAATATGCAAAAGGAGAAAGTGATACCAGAATCGGTTGAATGATACGTCTTTCACATCTCCTTCGCAAGATTTTTGGATCGTTATAAAACAATCCCACAATTTTGAACGGAATACTTCCAATTCATAAAATGGCTTCATGTTAGCGGTATCAGTACAAGCTGCGAAGTTATAATTTCGCTTTTTATCAGCTCGCACCATTCCCTTCACCAACTTTCGTAACCCGCAATAGGCTGCATGGTACAGGCTCCCCTTTTTTTTCTTAATCATAGTCTATGGGCGAACAAACCTTATTGGTGCATGGATATTTTAAAAAGTGATTTATTGGACTTAACTTGAACAACCATCTTTATGTATCGGTATGAAGGGGGTTTTTTGAACGTCAGTCGATGCCAAAGCAGGTCGGTGCCAGTGGAAATACCGGTTCGCGGTGTTTTCTTCGTTAGTAAAGTCTAATCCTTTTGTCGGGTGCGAAGTGGTTATCCGGATCGTTAATGAGGTCATATTAAGTCCCTGCGTTAGCTTTGCGGGACCATTTAACAGCATTCTATCAGGTTTTCCTGGCTGATTGGCGCGGATCAGCTTAATTCCTTTTATGGGTTTAGCACCACGTAGCAGCCCCCCCTCAACGGCTCCAGGGCGATGGGCTACCATGTTCATGCAAAAATAATACCAATGTATGCTTCCGTTTCGGTAATTTGTATACGAATAATGCCCTTCTCTGTTCGCCTAACGAGATAGCAGCCAATCAATTGTTCCAGCCACCCAAAGTGTATCTTATTCAAGAAGGAATGTTCTATTCATGGGTTCACTATTCTCCTTGCATTTGCTATCACTGAGCACTTTAATCGGTTGGTGGAAACGAAGACTTTACTGTTTCCCAAATACCTAACTCCTTCAAAAAGGGCCGTACGTCATGGGAAAAATGTACGAGATAACGTTTAGGCCAATCTTCATCAAAAATAAGAAGAACGGGTTTGTAGTTAGGATCCAACATTAAGAAAACGTCCCGAATCGACGCGTCAATCCATTTATTATTCACTTGCTTAGGGTATATCGGAATTCGAAGGCAATAACCATCTTGGAATTCCAGAATGTTTGTCCTATCCGCCAAGCCAGAGATAGATTGAAGCCATAACTTTACCTCGTCTTGTATCGCAGCGGAATTCTCAAAGTCAAGGATAGCCTTGCCTTCTTTAATCTCAAACAAATCAGCCTTAGGCAAAGCGGAAGCCTGAATATTACTAGCTGAGAGCAATCCAAACAACAATATGGTCATTAAGGCTTTCTTCATTCATGTTAGCCTCCCAAGCACTTCTTAATCTCCTTTATAATGGCGAGTTCCCACCACATATATTCAGTTTGAAAATAATAGATGATCTTAAAATCTGTATAATTTATTTGCAATAACACAATCTACACCATAGGAAAAACAAAATACGAAAACGTGGATTATGTTGCATCCGGGGCATTTCATTTTACAAATCTCTGTTGAGAGGGATGAGGGTTTATCCCGGAACGGGAAATGCCTTGCCAATAACTATCAATAAGCTTAGAAGGGATGAGGTCAAGATAATAACACTTGTGGAGTTTCTGGATATATTCTGGGGTATTTGGTTTCAACAGAAAGGACAAAGATCCACATGCAGTATTTGTTAATTAAGTACACAGCCATCTTACTCTGTTCTGCTCCCACCATTTGTGTCCATTCTCCTATTGCCTTCGCCGAAAATGGAATCGATTTAAATCAGCAGGTTGTGTTTTTGGCTTTTGAAAGTACGATCTTCGACCTTCTCGATTCCGGTATGGAACCATTGAATAGACTGCAAGGGGCCCCCCTGGATGAGGAATTGGATGCGAAAAGACTACATAATATTGTTGTATCAGCAAGGCAAACATTTGGCGAAGCTTCCCTAGCTTTCGTTAAACTAAAGGTGCCTGCCGCGCTGCCAGACGATATAAAAGAATCGTTGGGGCTAATCAAAGTAAACTTTTCTACAGGCTTCGGAGAGTTAGAGGATAGCATGAACTATTACAAGCGATACATGGATAGCCGTAGTCCCTTATTCTTTGAGAAATTCATTGAACAACGCGACAAGGGAGTCACCCAAATTGACGGTGCATTAACTTCGTTAAGTACGGTAAGAATGCAATTAAATCCTCCAAAACTAAAACATAATGCATGGACAGTGGCAAAAAAACATCTTTACGAATTTACAAAGCATTGACGCTTTTGAACTTGTAACACGTGTAGATTTTCGTGGTATTTAACTGGGCAAGGACTGTGTATTCAGCAACAATGAGCAAGGACTCAGAAAGCTTGTAACGTGTATGAAGGAGCTCTAATAATCTGGAAGAAGGATGTTAAACGCGGAGTTGGCATCAAGCGTGCTGAACAGCTTTTTGTTGCAGCAGAGATTTCAATAGGACTTAAAGAAGGTGTCGTCGCTGCGCTAGTTCAGCTTCGTATGTTGCTTCAAGAATACGATCTTTACACACAACAAGAAGAACAGATCGTGAATGACGTTTTAGAGATTTTAGGAAACAAGGCGTAGGAGTTGTTACCATTGCCGGTTTCTTCGCAGAAATTGGGGATATCCATAGTTACGATCGCGGATAAAATGAAGACGCATTGCAATATCTACGCCAACAACGACGTTTTTTCGGTAATTCTTGTAATACGTTGATTTTGTTTCTATTTCATCTTATGCTTCATAGTGAGTGCCTTGACATCACTTGGGGAGTAAATTGGAGGGTAGAGGCAAAAGACGGGTATAAGTAAGCGAGGACGTTCTCGTTTAAGAGCATTGCTGTTCCGCTGTATCTTACCGCTAGTGGCTAAAAAATAACAAGACGGAGATCCTTTTCGGTATCGAGCCTACTGGATACTACTGGTTTCCCCTCGCTGCTTGCTTAACGGGCTGTCCAAGAGGGAGTTATACGGAAATTAAGAAAGGAGCCATTCCTGTAATGAAGAACCGGAATCATTATATCTCTTGATGATGTTTCATTTCGGTACGCGACGGCAAGCACCATTAAGATGGTCTGCCCCCCGATGTCATGAAAAGGCTTTTGGGGAGGCCATTAAGGATTTGGTAGGGGGACAACGCTGTTTTCCGTTGTCCCCTGTTTAGTCTAAAGCTTCTTAAGCTGATAATGTGATAATAAAAGTCGCCCCTCAATAGTATTATTAAATGGGTGATTTTGATGTTTCGTTACATCGAATTTGCTATTTCCACTAATTCCTTCAACCTTTCTTGACCATCATTCCTCTCTGAATTTGAAATCCCTATTTGATAAGTTAAACCATCTTTTTGAAATCTAATAAAATCAACTGAGGCTAACTTTGAGTCACGTGCACGTACGTATATAGCTTTTGTACTATTATGTAGTTTTATATAAACAGGGTCCTTAATATTAACAAAGTCTTCTGTAGTAATCATTAAAGACATAAATTCATGTGAATTTACATTCAAATAGCCAACGCTAACAACCTTTTTTTGTTCATTAAAAAGGCCACCAGAATAGGTAGGTTCAAATGGAATGTATTTGGGCACAATTGGATTCTTGTTGAAACTTGTCCTGAATTGCTTTAACGCATCTTCTATTGAGAGGGTGGGTTCACTTTCTGCTGCGTTCTTTAAATCATTTGTCGGTATTTCTGTTTGAATTTGTGTTTCCATATCCTTTTGGGCAGTAACTACATTAGTAGTGTAGTTACCCAAAACAAGTAACACAATTAAGCTTGAAATCAATTTAGCTATTTCTTTCATTTAACTGTCCTCCAATCTCTTGTTACTTTGTAGTAATTACCTTATTGGATAAAGGTTATTCAAAAAGTGTAAAAACTTATCTTTAGCCGCGAGTAACAATTAATACTTAGATAATTTTATATTTGTAGCAAACAATGTGGAATCCCTTGCAACTTATAGTGAGCTCGAAGCCACTAAAGGCATCTTTCCTGCAGCAACAGCTTTGATCACGACTCTTCATGTCATACAATTGGAATATAAAATGTAGGATTCTATTTCAATCCCCAAAAAATGATTTTCTCCAAATGCCCCATGCAATAGGTCTTAACCGTCTTGACAATGTTTTTATAGCCATCGACAAATTTAAGATGAAATGATCGTATTTTTTGAATTGAACGATCGATATACGATTCTAAAAAGTAAAACCGACATTTTGTATCACATCTTGGAGGGTTTCTCAAATATAAGTCATTCCATCCGTGGGCTTTTCGTTGAATGGATTGTCGTGATTCTGATTGCGATTGAGGTAGCTTTGACGGTTTTGCAAATCGTGGGTTGGATTCCATCACATTAAGAAAACTTCGCTAGCTTCATGTAGACTAGCTAAGCAGGCACCCATTGGCGAACTGCTTTATTCAATTGCGTTATAGTTCAATCAAAAGAATAGAAAAAATGTCTAACAAATCATAATGAAGGTCGTTATATATCTATTGCGTCCATGGGAATGGATTAAATTTTATAGAAATCTGAGGCAAATAGACAAAACTGACAAAAGCTTTCAAAGAATTACCAATTGATTTGTGTGACGAAAATTTTGATGAATAAAAATTTTGGAAAAACCTAAATGAACAACTGCCAATGGGAAGTCGAAGGCTCAATATTTAAGACAAGACTTTGATGAACTGATTTCGACGGAACCATGTATTTCATTTTACATGAATGATCTGGATTAACAATTCGAAAGTACAACGATTAAAAACTGCCGGCAAGGCAAGTGTCCGGCAGCCTTTGTTGAATTAGAGTTTTTGCCTTTTATGTTATGTCTTATTTATAACGCTTTGAAATGTGTTTCTTCATTTTCGTTTACACGAATAACTGTCCTTTCAACCAAATTATTGTGAAGTAGTTTGCATTGTTGATTGACCCTGACTAATCATTGTTTGTGCTTGTGCTATTTCAGATGATGCTTGCTTTAGAGCTTCTTCACTAAGCGTAGGATTAGCGGCTGATTGTTCAATGGCTTGACCTATAAGACTTTTAGCAAGTGTTGTTGCAGCTTCTGCTTTCTTTAACTGGTTTGCATCAATTTGTTGTACCAATTTTTCGGACCTCCAAGAGAATGTATTTGTCATAAACAACTGTTATATATTTTTCGATTACTGATGATTTTATGTATTTAAGCAAGGACGATATTTGTATGATAATCTAGGGACACCCATTAAAAGTTGAGAAACTATACGAAATCCATATTGTTATTTGAATTTCAACTAACGTCTTAATTACGAGCTCCGTAATCATGAAGTGGCAATATGATTTGTTTGTTAGTCATACGCTACCCAGAGTATTTCTTTAGAGAAGATACCGGTTCGATAGTAGCCTCATTAGGTTAAACATTCCTCCCTCTGTATGAATGGTTTTTCTCACCAATGCTCGCTCATTCGCAGGATATCTGCCCCTTTCATAGTGGATACCGATTGAATTTCTGAGATAGTAACCAGACGTTCATAAACGGGGAAAAACAGACGTGTTATTAAACAGTTAAATAATCTGGTCTTGATGGTGGGTGTTGTTGTCGGGTCAAAAAGAGCATTAACCCATTTTGTAATTAGCGACTTATCGTATTATGTTTTGTTCTTCATCAGGAAGGAGTAGGTAGGATGAAGATTAAGAAAAATAATCAAGAATCAAAAACTGAAACGGGATCAATGAATAACAATAAAGAGGATTTCGATTTGATTCGCGAATATGCTCAAGAGCTCAATAGGGGAATAAAAGCACTTGATGAGGATTCGGAAGTTACAAGTCACCAATCAATTGATGAATTTAATCATATTTAAAGAGTTATTCCCAGCTGTTTTCGATTGAATATGGGACTGTTGACAAAGTCTTCAATAAAACGCCGATGATCCACTACAATATAGTGGATCATCGGCGTTTGTAATTCTATAGCGGTTTTTGCTGGGATAAGGTTCTTGTCAAAACCAAATCGTTATTATCGTCCCTGGCTGGAACGAGTTTACATTCTGATTGATTTTGAGTGGGTCTTTTTCGCCAAATCCATTAAGGAAAGAGATATCAATTGTTTTTCGCTTATCCGGCTCGAACCAAGCTGCTTAAGACTGATAAAGAACAGTGTATTGACTCATTCGCAGGATTGAAAAAAGAAAGCACGGAGGACCGAGTTTCTGCCCGGTAAGGGCTCAGACCCGTCAGCTAAACGTTATCGGTCTCCACGCCTTGATCAGGTGTAACGCAGGAATGTAAGGGCAAAGACACGTATAGTCATGGGATGGTGAACCCCAAGGTATGTGTGGAGTGAACGTGCAGAAGAACACTATTTGGAGAAATGTTCCAACACTTCTTCTGTTCCCGTATGTCCAAAATTGGGATAGCTACGACTGACGAGTGCTCTCCCTGAACAACATTTGCAAACCAAATCCTGCGAATGAGTAGGGTGYACTATCATCCGATTCTTACTTGTCGGATGACAAGAACATTGTCCGAATCGAGTTCGCGTAAACCGCGGCTTTTTTATTTATCAGCTTAAATTCTTGTCAATTGACAATGTCAAGAACTTGAGCCGATTGCCGATTTGTGACAAGAACATTGTCCGAATGTCGACAATTTATATTGAACCGCTCAAAGGACAGAATAGTCCAACTAATAAAGTGATTGATGGTATTGCCCTCGAAACAGCGAGATGGAATCGAATAGTTATATTTCCGAATCGGACTAGCATACTTTATAAGGAATGGGGGCTAACTATTATGGGGCATGGTGCTTTAATACCTCTTTTTTGGTTGTACATATGTATATTTGTCGTGCAATTGCTGCTTAACAGAATGAAAGCATTCCGGATTCCATCCGTTTTGGCGTATTTAATTTTGGGAATTCTGCTTTCCTATTACGGTAGAGGATTGTTTCATGAAGAGCAAATAAAATGGCTAGACGGATTAAGTGAATTTGGACTCTATTATTTAATGTTCTTGTCGGGAATGGAGGTCGATTTAAATTTCCTTAGAAGTGGTCAAGGGGCTAAGCTCTGGCAGAACCCTTTTATTATCGGATTTTTAGTATTTGTAGGGACCGCTTTGTTGGCGTTTGTTTTAGGAACAAGAATTCATCAAATTGATCCCTCAATACAGTCCTGGATGATTATGCTCATTCTTTTAACAACTTCACTCGGGATTGTGATGCCGGTACTTAAGGAAACAGGAATCATTCAAAGCCAGTACGGCCAGCTGCTTCTAACGTCCGCAATTCTCGCTGACCTAATAACAATGATCATGCTCTCCATTATTGGAGGATCTTATCATACTGGATTTACTTGGCGTCAAGCTTCCGTAGGTTTGCTTCTGCCTTTATCCGTCATTATCTATCAAACCATCATCAGACTAAGGAAAACCTCTTTATGGCAAAAAGAATTCCACAAAAATTCTGTCACCCGATTGCAGGGGCTCCTTGCTGTTCTTGGCCTTTACGGTATTATCACTGACATGACAGGTTCAGAGGCCATTCTAGGCAGTTTTTTGGCAGGGTTTCTGTTAGCGAGTTTTCGTCTTCATGATAACCATCCGTTCAAGGAACAGTTAGAAGGAATAGGCTACGGTTTGATTATTCCGATATTCTTCGTCATGGTCGGCTTTCGTTTTAATGTATCAGAATTCATTAGATCTCCCCAAGCGTTAGGTTGGGTTCCCCTTCTTCTTTCCACAGCCTATATCGTTAAAGTACTTCCAATGGCGTGTCTCGGACCGATCCTAGGTATGCGTAAGGCTCTAGCCGGGGGATTCTTACTGTCATCGCGGATGACGTTAATCGTTGTTGCGGCATCGATCGGCATGAGACTGGGAGTCATTAACAAAGGAATTCAAGATGCTGTCATTGTGGTTGCCATAATTTCATCCGTGTTATCACCAATGATCTTCTCAATGAGCATTAAGAAACCGGCCTAATCTTTACATAAAAGTGTCGCTGAGCTAAACATTCCTCCCTCTGAATAAAAGGTTTTTCTCGCCAATGCTCGCTCATTCGCAGGATATCTACCCCTTTTATGGTGGATACCGAATGAATTCTAAGAAAACGTGAGCATTTACGAGAAAAGTGATTCTCCGTAGAGGGAAGATAGTTATTTCCACATCCAAAAAAAGGTAATTGGTGATTGATGTTGAATTCTTCACCTGAACGAAAGTATTAATGAAGTGATAACAATGGCATGGAATATTGGGTTACTTTGTATAAAGGCGGATCCAACTGTCGTCGAAAATGAAACATATCTTGACATTCATTATAAATCGAAAGAAAGGCTTCATTTTGAAGAAATTACATCCGTTACTACGGGATCAGTTCTTGGAGTTGGTCATGAAGGCCATGCACGTTTAAGGAGCGCCATCTACACACCTGTTGCCGTTGGGGAGCGTCTGTATAATAAGTTTCTTGATTACATGAAGGTGAATGCAGTCATCTATTATGTGGCGTGTCGAACGGAATGATCTTGGGGAATGTTAAGGGCGAATCGTTAAGTGAATGGGTGTTCTCGTTTCGCCGATTCATGTAACAAATGGTTTCTGTACGCCTCCTTTCGTTCCGGGACACGGAATTGTTCTTGACGAGGATGCGCTCGAAATGATGGAGCGAATTGGCTCGTTCACGGTCGTCGTTGCTGCTGCGGCAAACGGAGAAGAAGCGTGAAAGCTGTTCGGAGTGTACTGCCCGGATATGGTTATTACGGATATTATCATGCCGGAGGGGGACGGGCTCTGGTTGGTCCGAACCATTCATGAGCATCAGCTGCTAAGCGGTTACGATAATTTTTTTCAGTATGGTATTCAAGAAGTCTACTGTGTCCAGCTTCTCATCGCTGCCCCATTTTAACCGTGTGTTCAAGCATTTCAAGAAGCAGATTGAATTCGAACTTAGTGATACGTTCAAGAAACGGATAAAGCGAAGACCGATCATTGAACATAAGAATGCTGAAATGAAAAGGTTCCACGGTATGGACCTAGCCAATTACCGAGGTCTGTTTCGTATGCGAATACAGGCATATCTCACCGCATTCGTTGTGAATGTGAAGCGAATGGTCAAGTTGATAAAGCAAAAGCAACCCGCCCTGAACTGACGAATGAACTGCTTTTTTTCTTTACCTGATGCTTTTTCCATTTCGAAGATCCAATTCAGACAAAAGTAAGGTTTTTGTAGTGGTCTCTATTAGGGCCCCATTTCTATATTCACGATTGCGTAGGAACCCCATTTAATAACCTGCGTCGTCGTTTGTATCATTGAATCTCTCGGTGTTTCATTTTTTCGATGATATAGTCGGCGGTACGCGCGGCAAACGCCATCACCGAATTGGTCGGATTCCCGCCCCCTGATGTCACGAAAAGACTTGCACTGCATCAAACAGATTTGGGAATATCATGGATCTGCCCGAATTTGTTCGTCACGGTGGTTTCCGGGTTTTTCCCCATGCGACACACGCCCATCATACGGGCTGAATCATTAGTCACAGATTCCGGAGTGCCCGCGATTCCGATCAGTTTCGTAAAAATCCTGCGTAATGATCAACACCGGTGTGATTTATACAGTCGGATTACTTACTTCCGGAAATTTGCCATAGGCATCATTGCTGCTGTGTATCATAATTGCTATTCCGATCCGACCGCTAGACTTAGCCAACCCGTTTGTAAACCGATCTCGCATTCTGTTTTAGACAACTGGAGTTTCGCAAACCATACCTTAAAGATGCGTGTTACATTACTTAGGAAACGAAATACTAGTGACTTGCGGTCATGAACATTTGCGGAAATTGTTTAATAATTGCAGTCATTATTTCATCAGCCATTTCCATCGCTTGTTCCTCGATTTCATCAAACACTTTGATAGATGCTTCAAAGTCTTTTTGGATCATTTGTACAGCCTCGTTTTTTGTTAATGCTAAATGCTTGTAAAACATTTTTCTGAATTCTTCTTTTTGGATATATGGATTGATACTGCTTAAAAAATTGGCGATTTCATCCGCATTGGTATGCCACTTTTTATCCAGGGATGCTACGGCCGCTTGATTGCCCGCAATTGCTGCCTTAACAAGTTCTGCGGCGATGAGGAGATGTTCTCTTATCAATTCTTCATATTTTTCACCGATTTGCTCTCCATAGAAAGGTTCTAGGGAATTCCCATTATCAATGGCATTTCGAAGTAGCCGAGCCAGTACAAATTCCACATCCGGTAAACCAAAAACTAAGCTAATGATCGCCATTCTTGTCCAAGTCACGTGCTGTTCCCATATCAAACGCATGTTGGTCATCAATTCAATTTCCGTCTTACTTATACAATGTGACGGTAATATTGGGTAAGTCAGGGTTTCCATACGGGAAACTCCTGGGATCGTAATCATTTGACCAATAAAAAGATTGTAGGGATTTACCGTAGGATTTGCAACGCAAATTTCTTCAACTGTCGTATGAAACCTTTGAGCCAAGTGCCACAAGCTGTCAAACGGTTCGATCGTATAGCGAAATCCTTTCACTGAAACACGATACATTTTGTAAACACGCTCCTTCTACCGCTCATTAGCAAGCATGCAACATAGTATTCATAACCAATCATTTGGGTGTATGTCCCAACCTATTACGTAGCTAGTGCGATGTTCCCGCGTAAATCCAGTGATATTGCCCATTTATAGTGAAGCAGGATCTTTGAAGCTCTACGTGGCGGTACTCTTATGTACGGGCATGGCTCATGTGTAGCAGCATCTCTCGTTCTGTTTCAGACAACTGGAGTTTTGAAGAATTCCGTACAAAAGTGGTAAAGCGTGGGAGATTCAAAGATTGTGTAGAATTTATGCCGAGCAAGTTCTGCTTGATAAGGTTAAAATCTACACTACCTGAACTCGAATGGCCAGGGATGGAACAGCACAGTCGTATGAACCTAACGCGGCGGTTGTAATGACGGCTACATAGGCGGACTTTAAATGTGCCGTCGGATCGTTTGTACTTAGCCAAAAGGGTAACCAAGTATGCGGGAGACCAGGAGAAGGAAGACAGGTGGTTACGAATCAAAGACTTGGAGGTATGCAGATACAAGAAGGTAAATAGCCATTGGTCACAGGGATTAAGCTCGGATTTAAGAAAGATGCTGTTATTGAGGATACATTAACGATAGGAAAGGTATACAGCATCAAGAGCCAACTCATTGATCGTCTTCGCCTCCCAGGGATCAGTTAATCCCAACTCCGAACGAACAAAAAACCACGCGGATAGGCTGGGCCAGCATTGCCGATTTCCGACCAAGTGAAAGGATGCGAATAATAAGCGGCTACCGCTTCGCTTAAAATTTTGTCCATAAAGCAGAAACAGGGACGCTTCTCGGATATCAATTCGTTGCAGACTTGATCAAGCAGGGCAAGCCCATCACGAATGAGAATGGGTTGCTTTGGTACGCCGATTTTGCGCTGAGATTCGCCTAAACTTGCTTTTAAGGTTGAATCGAAATGATGAACAACGAAGGCGACGATCGGATAACGCTTGTCGTCTAGCAAAACCGAACAGAGCTGAAATAGAGTATCCGCTTCTTGCGGGGTAAAAAACTGATAAGGGGTAAATGACTGGGTCTTCAAACGTTGATCGACGATTTCCCGTGTATGGGGATCCCATTTCTTTTCTTCGTGTAGAACATCAAAGTCTGGATAAAGCGTTTTGTATTCTGACATCTTCATCACCCCCCAATACAAATGCAATAAGCCTCAGCAGGCTTACGGCGGAAATCATAGCGGGCAAGGTAAGGGGGGGACCGACCATAAAGTTGCGCAATTCGTAGCCACCCACACGTTCTCCGACGCAGTGGACATGCATATAGGAACTGAAGGCACCAGCTGCGATTCCAATAGATAACAGTACGGTCAGCACATAAAGAAGCCATGTTGCATTGTAAAAGGCAAAGAAGACAAGACACAGGCCGAACACCGGTGTAGCGGTCACGGGAATCCACATGGACTAATGCCGGAAATTTTGGCGGTAATGAAATAACGTGACTTGCACAAAAATGACTAAAAATAATAGACCCATCGCGAAAATTAACACGCGTTCCAGCGACCATCCGTTCCAACCAAAGCAATAACCTTCCACTTCATTATTCCTAAAATTGGCGTTTTTATTCGTGAATAACGTAAAATCGGGAATGTCATACTATTCCGTAGGAAAAAAAAGGATTCAATGAAGTACACAAGTACACAAAATGGAAAAGAGGCAGTTACCGTGGAAATAAAACCAATTGATATCTCTTTCTTTCAAAGTTCCACGCTTGACTTGGCTCGATCTTTGCTGGGAATGCTGCTTGTCAATGAAACAGAACGGGGAACGGCCTCGGGGTGGATCGTTGAAACGGAAGCCTACATGGGGCCTGATGATCGCGCTGCGCATAGTTATGGGAATCGAAGGACGGCAAGGACGGAAGTGATGTTCGGTCCGCCCGGGTTTGCTTATACGCATGTGATGCATACGCATTGTTTGATCAATGTAGTAAGCGGCAGAATAGGCCATCCTGAATCCGTGCTCATCAGATCTATCGAACCCAATACTGGGATTGATTTAATGTTCGAACGCCGAGGAATTGATAAGAAAATATGGGAACTTGCCAATGGACCTGGTAAATTAACAAAATCCCTTGGAATTGTCAAGGAAGATTACGGCAGACCATTATTTGAACGTCCACTTTACATTTCAGAGGGAAAGAAAATTGAAAGAGTCTCGATGGGTCCGAGAATCGGTATTGAAAACAGTGGCGAAGCAAGGCATTACCCTTGGCGTTTTTGGGAAAAAGACAGCCCTTTTGTTCCCAAGCAAAGGACGTAATCGCGGGAAGGAAGATGATAGTATGCCAAATATGTTAACATTACAAAATGAATTAACCGGAATAAAGTTATCGAAACAAGCCCCCACGTATTCGATAGCGGAATTCATCCTAGTACAGCTTCGTTCATGGGGGTAAAACGGATATATGGCGTGGTAGGGGATGCTATTTTCGGTTTAATGGATGCCATAGCAAAACAAAACGCCATAAAGATCATTTCAGTTAAGCATGAATCCGTTGCTGCACTTATGGCCTCTGAGGAAGCAAAATATACGGGAAAGCTTGGGGTTTGTGTCGCACAAATGGGACCACCGGGTCTGGCTAACTGGCTAATTTAATTAATGGATTGGGCGACGCTTATTTGGATGGATTCCCCGTCTTAGCCATCACGGGACAGGCTCTTTTAAATAAAATTGGCACCAATTTTAAAAGCAGTATATTAACCAACAGGTATTATTCAGGCAATAGCGGGGTTCACTGAACTTGTCGTCCATCCCAATGCGGTTATGGACTCGTTGTTACAAGCAATCGATTGGAACAAACCGTGAAGGAATTCGGCAAATTGGACATCCTTGTCAACAATGCGGCTGAACAGTACGTACAAAATAACTTTGAAGACATCACTTCTGCGCAGTTGGAAAAACATTTCGAACTAATTTCTATTCCACCTTATATCTAACCAAAGCCGCGTTGCCCCATATGAAGCCTGGAAGTACCATTATCAATGCCGCCTCTCTAACTGCTTACGAAGACAACGAGCAATTTGATCGATTACTCCGCCACTAAGGGGGCTATTGTCGCTTTCATGCAATCTCTTTCCAAATCCCTGCACAGTCGGGGAATTCGGGTCAATGGGGTATGTCCGGGCAGGAAATTGCTCCAGTTTATGTATTCTTAGCTTCAGAGGATTAAATCCTATATGCCCGGTCAATTTTTGCACAAATAGCGGCGTGTTCATCAACGGATAGGAAAGGGGATAAGGTCTTTGAAGATCGAAAAAATTGAGTCGTTCCATTATTTTATCCGTTATCGCGATCATACGGCGACGCCAACGGCTATAAATGCTTTCGAAGCTGCTTTTTATTCAGGATCACCACCCAATCCAATTTGACGGGTTGGGAGGAGTGTATCGACTGGTTACCTACTTTAAAGAAGGGGTTCGAGGAACGAATTATTCCCTTTTTAATTGGTAAACCAGCTTTGAACCGGGTTCAACTTGTGCATCATATCAAAAAGTGGCATAGAAGGGCTGCGGTGGGTGTAAGTATGGCGCTTACTGAAATCGCAGCGAAGGTGCGGGCCTTTCGATATGCGTTTTATGGGGAGGTAGATGGAGAGACATCGTACACATCGTACCCGTTTATGCGTGTTTTCAGTCCTATACGGATCAAGCGGAATGGATCGAACATTCCGTGAATCTTGTACAACAAGCAACTGGTCAAGGTTTTGGGCAGATGAAGGTAAAGATCGGGGGGAGAACTTTCGAAGAAGATCAACAGCATATCTAGCAACTCCAAGACGTAATAATGGGAAGGGCTAAACTTATTGTCGACGCCAACCAAAGCTACGACCTGGCTCAGACTGCCGATGTGAACACCATTTTTCGGAGCGGCCCGATTTCCTCTGGTTTGAAGAGCCATTGCCAATGGAGTGAGTATCGGTTTATAAATGCCTTCGATCCAACTTAACCGTTGCGGTCGCTGGGGGTGAAAACCTGAAAAGAGCAATTGATTTTCTGACCCTTTTACACGAAAGGGCGGTGGATATCATTCAACTGAATGTTGCACCTGAGGATGGGCTCGATGGATACAGACACACCTTGCAGCTTTCTCGTAATTTTGGCCTTAGGGCATCTCTACACACGGTTTGATGGAGCATTATCCCGGTTATACGCCTTATTTGCCCAGGCAAGTTTGCCGCCTTGGAGCAAGATGAAAGGGGAAGATATTAAGCCCGTTGAATGGGATGTCATGGACAATCCGTTTACACTTATTGTGCCAATCAAACCTGTTGTGGGACAGGTTTTAATTCCAACGGGACCGGGAATCGGTGTTGAATTGGATCAAGAAGTTCTACGGAAATATCACTGGGATGGTTCGATGTATTCGTAGCAATAAAAGGGCGAAACATTTCTAAAGGTTGGTTGAAGGGAAAGAGGCGACGCCGACGATTCGTGCTGACATGTCCGCAATCGTATATTTCTCCCCTTACCTTTAGCGTTGTTCTAAAAAAGGAGTTCACTGTATCATTGCCCTCGGACCTTCCATAATAAGGTCGAAGTTCGAAATGGCGTTTTTTGGCTAATACCCAAGCATCCCTACCATGAAATATTTCCGGGAAAAGCYTCATTTTTTGCGTTGTTAGAGATGTAAGACCTCCATCAATCAAGGATACACCTTCTTTTAACTTTATCACAAATGAATCAAACGCTGCCGGATCGCGCTGATCCAAAAAATGTAATAAAAGAATTCATGCTTTGTTCCAATGCTTTGAACGCCCTGAAAAAGTATTAATTTACATCATTTAACGGATTTCTAATATTGGATGGCAATGTATCCGGAACACCAAGTTTGGAAAAAACGACCGAAGTAGTGCTAAATGTTTTTACTGCTTCCGTGATTATGGAAGTCAATGTTGCATTGACTTCCCCTGCATCGAGCAATGGCGTAAGTCCTTTTTCGATGAGATTGTAAAATTGGGCCTCGACGCGGTTGCCGACAACGAAAAAGGTTCCTTTTATGCCACTTTTACGCCTTCCTTTTTTAAAATATCTAGAACTTGGGGAGTAAAACGATCGTCCGGCGCGTCGTCAAAAGTTAGGGCGACCTCACGCTTTGTTGGAGGGCCACTCAGCAAAAAGGTGCTTTTATATTTCGCTCGTAAATCGGCAAGGGTTAATGGATGAGGGGCTCGAACGGAACCTTCTGGGCCGTCCAACAAATCCGGCATGCGGGAAGTCTGAATGGCATAGTTTCTAATTTCCTCCTTTGGAGAGACTTGATTTGATTTATGGGCGCAGCCAAAACAAATAATTACAGCAAATATTAAGAGAATAGCCCAAATAGCTTTCATTGTGATTAAACCCCTTCACAAATTCGATTGTATTTCGACATATATCCTTTATCGCCTTTCCCTAGGATATACTTTACTCCCCCATCCACATTTAGGATGGGTTTATAAAAGTAAGATTTGTAGCACATTAAACGCATCTTAACTAAAAAAAGATGGCTATAGTGTATGGTTATAAAAAGGGTCAGGTCATGTTTCTGGCGTTGCTGTTATTTGTTGGTCTTCTTCCCACTGCGAAAGCCGTGCAAGAAATAAGTAAAGTTGATTTATTCGAAATTGAGAGAGGCAAGGGTGTTTGGGAAACGAATAAAACAGAGGCTATACAAGACGAAGCAAAAAAGTGGATTGATTCCATTGAAGGGTTTTACTAAGAAAGTAACTTATTGGATCTTGGAAGAATGGCTATTGTCTAAGGATTCCAATTGATCCTATCCGGGTATAGAACGGTATCATAGAAGATACAACCATTCGAGATGTTTTTCTTTACCTGGGGAAGGAACATAAACCTCTTTTTCTATTGTCTGATATGAGATGGCCAGCAAGATATTTAGTTCATTTCACGGCGGATGTGCGCCCCTTTCTAAAAGAATTGGGAGTATGGAAATTTGTAAACGATAAGAAGTATGCGATCAACGTAAGCGACGAATCGAACCCACCTTCAACCTACACGGCATAACTGGCGCCGAATATAATTTTCCGTTCGTTCCGTTCTCCGAGTTCCATAGCTGTGAGCAGCTCGATCCTCTGCTAGGCCTCTTTTTCAACAATCCTTCCTGATGCCGTGCCTTGTTTCGTTTCTTTCACAAGCATCTTCCCGAGAAAGGAAATTGCCAATTCGAGTTGGGCGTTGAAAAAAAGGATTGACTTATGGGCTGACCATCCTTCACACCTCTTCTTCTTGAAGTTCATTTAGTCTTTGTACGACAAGTCGGAAATCTTCCATAAAATATTTCATAAGTACGGGCCGTCGCCGCACAGCTAAAGGGTGGTAAGAGAACGTCGTTTGAATGCCCTGAAACGCATGCCATTTTCCGCGAAAGCTTTTCACATCTGCTTCCCAGTCTGGAAAAAAAGATTGTACCACGGTATTTCCGAGCCCAAACAGGAGTCGGGGTTTCTTCTGTGCCAATTGCGACTCCAGATGAGAAAAGCAGGCACTTCGGGCAAGCGGCTTGTCGTAAGAGCGAATCGGGCGGCATTTCAGCAAGTACGTAATATACGCCCGATCGAGTCCTAGCCCAGACTCCTTGAAGCCGTATTGCAGCGTTTGGCGAGTGCCACAAACAAAAGGATGGCCTTCGTTGTCCTCTCGCAACCCCGGATTATCCAGAAGAATAAGAAGAGGAGCTTCACGGTTACCTTCAGCCCAAACTACCCGTTTGCGTTGTTTGGATAATTCGCACTTTTGGCAATTAACGGCATGGCATGGTGCTGCTTCTTCCTGCAATATTTCCGGGGTAAAGTCGCTCATTCTTTTCTCCCTTAATTTATGGCTTGGTTGATTTAGTATGGTGATACGTACTTCCTATTATTCCTTAAGCGATCTTGGGTATAGTCAATTTTCGCATTCGTACAAGCAGGCTTTGCGTTTGTTCCTCTTTCGCACAAATAACCGCCGCATGATCTAGCGGCGGTGAAAAAGGGGGCTAATTAACAAGGCGGGTGAGCCTGATAAAGTCGGCGGTGCGTGCGGCAATCGCAAACGAAGTCACATCCGAGGCGTATCTAATACAGCTTTTAATGCTTCTTGTATAACACATCTTTAAGCTCTTTCAGCGTAGCTTGAATAGGAATGTGTATGGTCCATTCAACTTTTTCATACAGCTTGTAGGTTACAAACCTTATTTTACACACCTCTATGTTTTCCAATAGTCAATCAAGTACTCGACTTGTTTTTCGTCCACTATGTTTACAGCAAAATAAACAATATCCTTATATTTCATTTTTCTAATTGGACTTTTTACAACATTATGTATTTCCTTGAAAACCATTATATCCGGTATTGTAAAAGCAACTAAAATAATAACTCTCTTACCATTAATACCCCAGGCACCCCTTGTGCCTATAATTAGGGGTAACGGGCTTTTCTTGCCTTGTAAATAATTGTAAACCAACTCTTGTTCACTTAAGTTTTTTTCATTCATACAGATAGTCTCACCCCTATTTGAACGGTTATTCAATAGATATCTGCGCTTGGCCTTCCGGCCTCTCACTTGACAGTAGCGAGTTTTACTTCATTACTTTTGGGTACCTTTTTTGCTTCGGCTGAATAAAGATAAAACAGTGAATGTTAGGGAGGGGGATATGATTGAACACTTATTCGGGAAATGTTTATTATTATCCAATGCAGCCTTATCGATATCGGGCATCTTGTCTAAGTAAAGCAATGATAAATTTAAAAAGCCAAATGCAGCGCCTTTGGGGTGAACATGTAGCTTGGATACGGATGACGATTAGTAGTCTTGTTTTAGATTTACCGGATGCCTCCTTTGTTGTGGCCCGTCTTTTAAAAACGGCAACGGATATGGGCGATTCATTGCGACCTTTTTACGGAAACCAGGTGGGTGATGCATACGGTCAACTACTAAAGGAACATATAACGCTTGCAGGGGATTTAATAAAGGCATCAAAAGAAGGAAGTAAAGAAAAGGCAGCAAAGATTGAAAGATCATGGTATCGAAATGGCGATGAAATTTCAATGTTTCTGAATGACATCAATCCCTATATATCCCTACCGGAGTTTAGAAAAATGTTTCATGAGCATTTAGACATGTCAAAACATGAGGTAGTCAGTATGATGAGCAAAGACTTTGCTGCTGATGTGGCGGTATCCGATATGATGTTAACGGAAGGCCTGAAGATGGCCGACGTAATATCTGGTGCAATAATACAACAGTATCCTTGGGTCTTTATATAAAATGAAAATAATAGCCTGGCCTGAGCTTCCCTAAACATTGTACACTATATATTCTCGGCTATTGAATATTAAAGTTTACCCCAAAATAAGGACTGACCTTCAATAATAAACAGCCATCAAAGGATGTCTTTTTCTAAGAACATTTTGATGCCTGTTTATTATTTATTATTCTCTTTAGGATCGGTAGTTACAACTTCGCCTAAATTAACGTGCTTTTCACTCATAAGTTCGCTAACGGTACCAAGTTTGTATCCTTTTACTTTAATATCCGTTATCATGACCTCTATCCCTTCGGCCGTAGGTTTCGTTTGATGAATCCATTTTCTACCTTCGACACAACCCTTCTAACCATTTCCGAAGTTGCAGGCTTTCTCCAGTCGACCGTGTCGACTGTCCACAGTATGGTTTTTATATTAAGTCGGTTCGCAACTTGAATCGTTACCATATAAACCTTCCACTTGGCGGGGCAAACCACTTTGGTGTTATACCAAGGGTTTCATGAATGATATCATTTGTCTTTTCCAACTCGGCTGTAAGGGACTTGGAAAACAAGGGACGTTGCTACAAGGGCTGTTACCCGAAACGGTTGCAATAAGGCACTTGCCGAAATGAATTTATCATTGTGAGGGTAGGGGCACGACCGAAGAATCCTCTGTAATGAGGGTGGAGGAACAGCCCCAAGTCTAATTGAGAAGAACGATCATTTTCCAGGCGTGAATTGCACCGATCAGGTAGGAATGTGGGGACATCGCTTCATTTAGGAGGGGTGCCACAGTGGAGCGACCAAGCTTAGGTTGAACGAGCTTAGCAGGTGAGAACCCTGCTTGGAAAGGCGTTAGCCACGCCACCAATAACGAGTCTTGGTGCGAAGATGGCAACATGTTCGTTTAAGCGTAGACAGATAGGGTACAGGCCCGAAAGTTATTGAGCCTCGAAATGCAAGCATCGGGAAGGTCGACAGTCTCACTGTTACTGGAAGACAGCATCCCCCGCAAGCGATACAGGCAAGCTTGCGAGAGATTTCCCCGGGGTCGAAGAGCCAGGCATGTTCACCAATGGCCGTTCAGCAACTTGGCAGGCCCTGACGGCTCTCCCGCAAGACTAATACTATTTAGGAACATCTGCGGGAGTATAGCGGGCAAGCATTAAAGACGTGAGAAAGCCAAATGGAAATCAGGGAGTCGGATCGCCGCGTAGTACCAATGAAACCGGGTAATGCCTGCGGAGGAAAGGCGTGCGAAACGGATATTGATCTTATTAAGGATACATTTTCTGCACACAGGAGCGGAACCGAAATGGAAACGAAATTAATAAGAATAGCAAAGATAGCCAAGGCCAAGAACATTTCATCTCTATAGGGCACTTGATCAACGCGGAAGCATTGAAGCAGTGCCACGGGGGGATGGCCACAGGCAAGGCAACAGGGATAGACGGCGTAACGAAAGAGATGTATGGGCGGAACTTAGAAGACAATGTGGGAAATCTAGTAGAAGGGTTAAAGAAGAAGAGTTACCGTCCGCTACCCTCCAGAAGAACCTACATTCCGAAGGATGAGAAAAGCATGCGTCCGCTTGGGATTCCGGCATACGGGGACAAGCTAGTGCAAAAGGCGCTGAAGAACCTGCTTGAGGCGATTTATGAACAAGACTTTCTAGATTTCTCCTATGGGTTCAGACCAGGACGAAGCATGCACCATGCGTTAAAGAGGCTAAACCGAGTCATTGAGGACGGAAAGACAAGATATGTAGTGGATGCCGACAAACTGGGGTTCTTCGACAACGTCAACCATACCTTGCTCATTAAGCAACTTTGGAATATGGGCATTCGGGATAAAAAGGTTCTAGCCTRCATTTCTAAAATGCAATACTAAAAGCTGAAATCGAGGGGGAAGGAATACCTTCAAAAGGGGTACTTCAAGGGGGATTGCTGTTAACACTACTCTCGAATATTGTACTGAATGACCTCGATCATGGGTGGCTGGTCAATGGGAACTCTTTCTGCTGACACAACCTTTTAACAGCTTATTGCCACAGCTAAGCAAAGTATTGGGGATACAACCGCTCTACTCGAAGCAAAACAGGATCTCAAGTGGTTATTAGAAGAGTTTGATCGGGTTGTAGAAGTACTAGATACAATTGAAAAGGATATCGAAATATTGCTTAGCGGCATTCCAATGGCCAACCAATTACGTTCGATCGGCCTAGGGTCTATCTGTATTGCAGTAATTCTTTCAGGTGCTTATGATCCCAGACAGTATGCCCACGGACGCCAGCTATTACGTAGAGCAGGACTAAACCTAGCTCGAAGTACCTCTGGAAGCGGAAAGGTCAGATCGTAATTTCTAAGAGAGGGGATGCAATCCTACTTAAATATTTGTACTTGACTACGATGCAGCTCATTGGAAATAATCCAGTGTTCCGGCAACTTCACGAGTATAATGTTCAAATTAAGCAAATGAAGAAGCAACAGTCTCTGTTTAAATTGCTTGGAAAACTAGCTCGAATCATCATTGGTACAGTTGGACGAGGAGAGGTCTTCTATCCAGAAAGAGTTGTTCCTCCTTATAACCAAGCTGCTTAAGACTGATAAAGAACAGTGTATTGACTCATTTGCAGGATTGAAAAAGAAAGCACGTAGGACCGAGTTTCTGCCCGATAAGGGCTCAGACCCGTCAGCTAAACATTATCGGTCTTCACGCCTTGGTCAGGTGTAACGCAGGAATGTAAGGGCAAAGACCCGTAGAGTCATGGGATGGTGAACCCCAAGGTATGTGTGGAGTGAACATGCAGAAGAACACCCTTCGGAGAAATGTTCCAACACTTCTTCTGTTCCCGTATGCCCAAAATTGGGATAGCTACGTCTGATGAGCGCTCTCCTGAACAACATCTGCAATCCAAGGTGTCAAAATCCTGCGAATGAGTGAGTATATATGAGATAAACCCTTAAAACCGGGGGACGGGCAGAAGATTACTATATAGGCTCTTGCTCATTTTCCAATCCTTTAATTAGGCAACTGCATAGGATAAAAGGTAAACAAGAAAATCATTGGGGGAAAATGAATATGAACCGTAATTCATACTATCAGTATCAATGGCATAATCCTATGCATTGCAACTGGAATAACCTAAAATGGAACTATAATTGGTATCCTCATTATTACAGGAACAATACCAACTGGAATCCTTATAATGAAAACATTAAATTAACAGATTATGGACCAAGACCTTTTGTAGTGAATATTGACCAAGCTACTAAGCAAAACGATAATTACAGAACCACTTTATGGACAGGGAAACACTATCAAGTGACCCTAATGAGTATTAATATTGGAGATAGCATTGGTTTAGAAGTTCATCCCACAACGGATCAATTCATACGTATTGAAGAAGGTCAGGGCCTTGTTCAAATGGGTGATAGTAAAGATAATTTGGATTTTCAAGAAATGGCCTTTGATGATTATGCAATTATGATACCTGCTGGAAAATGGCACAATGTTACTAATACAGGTAATAAACCACTTAAAATTTACGTTATATATGCACCACCTCAGCATCCATATGGTACGGTTCATGAAACCAAAGCAATTGCAATGGGTTCTGAAATAAACCAATAAATGTTTCTCACGGTGATAAATCCTTTGTAGACGACCATAGGACGGATCAAAATTTGCTTCCTGAGCGAGTAGTCAGAATAGTGGAGTGAAGGGCTACCACGCTACGGGCAGTTTTGCGCAACAGATGAAAAAAAGCGAATGCGGAAATAGTAGCTGTAGGAGTGAATCAAGTCTACAGTATTAAATATGTTGATTGTTGATTTAGATGTTTGAAGGACTTTTCTTTGAATGTTCGATTTGATGTTGAATTTGGGTGATATTCTGCATATGTTCATCTCGAAACTGGGTAAACAATTGCCTAACTTCTGGATTCGTTATCTGAAACATGTATTTGTTATAAAGAATTTGATCCTCCACTTCTATTTCCAATATGTGTCGGGTGACAAGAACAATGTCCCATTAAAAGTCGCATAAATCGCGGCTATTTTTTTTTATGGATCAAGTTCTTGTCAATTGGCAATGTCAAGAACTTGATCTGATTCCCTGATTTGTGACATATTTATATTTCAGAAGCATCCACAGAGTTTTTGGTGAGCATTATCAACTGTATAACATTGCATCCTTCGTAGGAGGCTTTCCAATGAGTAAATCGATAATTGGTATATTAACTCATCGAAATGGAAATAAGTTTTCTGAGTCTGAATTTTTTCGTGATATGGTCAGAGAAGGTCGGAGTCTGGGCGCGGAAGTGTTCTTGTTTTCTCATTGTGATCTCATGCCCGAAGCAAAACAAATTCGAGGTTATGTGCCATCTGCGATAGGAGGATGGAAAGAAGGAATCTTCCGTTGGCCTGATGTGGTCATCGATCGCTGTCGCAAGTTAGATAAACCGTATCAGGAAATGAGACGGAAAGATTGGTTTCCGTACACAAGTCATAAATTTACTTACAAGTCAAAGGCGACAAAGTTGTTTAGCAGTACGTCTTCGCTTACGAAATACATTCCCAAGACTGTGATGTTTTCCACAGAGAAACTCAGGCTGATGATAGAAAAATTTCCTGAATTATATATTAAACCGAGTAATGGAACCGGTGGATGCAGCATTTTGAAGGTTGCGCGTAATAAAAAAAATTTCACATTAACTGGTCGGAATAGAGCAGGCTGTTTAGTGAGAACCAAACTAAATTCCAAAGCTACAGCCATTCGTTGGATTAAGAATTGGGTGGTTTCCGAGCGAATAAGATCAGGAACATTTATGATTCAACAGGGTCTTTGCTTGGAATTGATGCCGAATCGGGTGATGGATGCAAGGATGATGATACAAAAAAATGCCCACGGCGAGTGGAGCATCACTGGTATCGGTCTAAGATTAGGAGGAAAACACAGTCCGACATCCAATATCACTTGGAAAGGAGGCAAAGCAATTCGATTCGATGAATTCATGATTCTTCGTTTTGGACGGGAGAAGGCGGAGAGCATTCAGCAGAATTGCAAAAAGATGGCCCAACTTGTCGTGGAGACAATTGAATTGAAGTTCGGTTCCATGATGGAGTTTGGGCTTGATATTGGGATTGATATATAYGGAAAARTTTGGYTAATAGAAGTRAATCCTAAGCCGAGCAGAAAAATCTTTTTAAAGACGGGTCAAWTGGAGCTTTATWWAGAATCGGTACGGCGACCGYTGCAATACGCTATATTTTTGRTYAACCAACAAAAAACATCTGAAAACATTATTTAAATGCTCTAGTAAAATTTTCAAAGTTTTAACCAAAAAAGTCAAGAGTTATTCGTGACTTTTTTTGGTTTTGGTCGGAAATCGATCAGTGGGGAATGGGATCAAGTTCTCGACATCCGACAATGTCGGCTGGCAAGAACTTGATCCCATTCCCGATTTTGACAAGAACTTTATCTCATTCCCGACGGGAATATTGCGACGGCACCCAGCCAGTGGAATTTGCTAGTGCTTATGTTAATGCAGAATTTATCGCGACGTTTAATAGTTACCAAAAAGCAATATTGTACGAAGGTATTGAAGTCCCTGAAACATCAAACTGCACTGTTGTTAATATTTCATTTATGCCTAAAACATGACGAAGTACTCAGAAGAATGGTACTTGATTCACTACATTACATAAATAGATATCTAGACTCAATTAGATCCTATGCTGGTCTAGATTATGCATACAATATTACAATAGCAGACCTACCTATGTTTTAAATATTGATAAAAATAGGGATTCAACATTATATGCTACTCGACCAAATGAAATAATGCGTCAAGATATAATATTAAGTACTGATGACATGATACAAGTTGGGAGAACAATTTACTCTTGGGATATGTATCCCGAAGTTCTTTCCGATGCCAACCCAAATTTGCGCTTTGGAAGTAACCGTTCCCCCTTGTTTAGCCACTGAAGAGAAATTGATAAGCGTGCTGATCTGCCTTTGCCTACACCAACCATTGAAGAGGCTAAAGTCCAATCAAGGGTTGAAAAAAGACATATAATTAAGAGTAAATCAATACAAAACAGGAGAGTGTGCATATGAGTGCAGCTGGGGCAGGAGTAAGTTATGGAGAGGGTTATGCAAGTTCTACTGTAATTCTTGTGCTTTTTATTCTTTTAGTTATTGTATCTATGGATTTCACTTTGTAATGTTGTAATAAAGCGAAAATATTTGCAAAAAAAACATTCATGATCTATACTTCACGCAAACCTAGCAGTAAAGTTTTCTGCATGTTTAGGCACCCTTGCAGGCACCCAAGTCTGCTAGAAACATGGTGAAACAATACGTTACTGTGAAGGTATGGATGTTCATCAAAAAACTATCGTTGTTTATGCGCTCACAACGGACCCTGATGGGGAATGTTCAGAGTGAAGTACGACTAGATACTTTAGTAAAGAAACATACGCCCTGAACCCCGCATTTATGTGAATATCTATGGAAAACGCAAGGCTAAGGCACATTTAGGATGGGTTTATAAAATAAAAGTAAGATTTGTGGCATATTAAACGCATCTTATCTAAAAAAGGATGGCTATAGTGTATGGTGATAAAAGGGTCATTTTTCTGGCGTTGCTGTTATTTGTTGGTCTGCTTCCCACGCGGAAGCCATGCCAGAAATAAGTAAAGTTAATTTATTCGAAATTTAGCGAGGCAAGGTTGTTGTTTGGGAAACAAAAAAAACAGAGGCTATCCAATTGATCCTATGGCAACTTTTTTGTTACTGGACATTTTAAAAACGACCAGCCAGATTTAGTCAAGCAAATGGTGAACGAGGACCGTCTGATAGGTAATCATTCGTGGAGCCATCCATAAATGACCCAAATTCAAATGAACGAATTAAGGAAGAATTGGGTAAGATAGGGATAGAAGTTGCGAGGTTAACAAATAAAAAGGAAATGCATTTCTCACGCCCCCGAGAGGGATCTTTAGCGGGGATCAAGTTCTTGTCATTTATGACATCAAGTTCTTGTCAATGATGATTGTCGCGTTTTTGCGAGTGTCAAACCTTGTTGCATTTACGAACTAAATTCATATTTTGTGAGTTTAGATATACGGGAACGGGTGTTTGTGGTAAAATTATATAAGTAGTAAGACAAAACATTAAACAAAATCCACCGACAACAACCTTGCAAGACCGTGGTCTTGGATAATACGGACCTTCTCTTCATAATTATCAGGTTCAGAAACATTCAAGATAGAAAACATGATCTTCCAGAACTGATTTTTTGGGTGAGCATAATATTGGCCGGCAGCAAGCGACTCTTCACCTGACATTGTTCCGAGAATAAGTATCTGGGCTCGATAGTCAATAATGGGATCAAAAGAAGTAAGCATATTAGCACGTCCTGTCTTTTCAAGTCTTTGTATTAAGAGCCTTTAATTTAAATCACAGCTTCTTGTTGAAGGTCCTTTCCATAATACAGGCTAATAATATATGACTTCTCAAGCATTGTTGTTCTATTAGTACCATTCTTAATGGCATTGATTTATTGTAATATCATTATGAATTTAGAACATACGTTCTAAAACTATTTTTTGTTCGTAATATTTAACGGGGTGAAATATATGGATGTTATTAAAGAAAAGGATATGGCTGATTTGCAATCCCGGTTATCCCTCTTCCCTTGGTACGTTGAAAAATTTTTCTCTAATAAAATGCCAGACCTATCACCCTCCTCTCTACTCGGCTACTCCTATGATTTTGAGAGCTTTTTCTCCTTCATTATTAATGAAGGTCTATCTCAGGAGAAAGAAATAAAGAAAATTCCACTTGTTGACCTTGAGCAACTTCATATTGATGATATAACAACTTACCGTAATATCTTAATGACCAACGAGAAAAACGCCAAAACCACACGCGATCGGAAAATTGCAGCGCTTAAGTCCCTTTTTCACTATTTGAGTCAGATTGCTGAGGATGAAAAATTTTATCCACTCCTCAAGAGGAATGTGATGGCAAAAGTGAAAATAAGTCGGAGCAAAAATAAAACAGAAGTTCCAAAGAGCAAACTTTTCATCGATGATGAGATCGGTGGTTTTATTGATTTTGTAAATCAAGGTTATCTTGGCCTAATTCAAGACAATAAACAAGCGATTCATTATTATGAAATGAACCGAACACGTGACTCCGCTATCATCTGTTTGATTCTTCATTCTGGGTTACGTGTATCTGAGGTTGTTAATTTAAATTTGGATGATGTTTATATCAGTGATAAAGAAAAAGTTGTTTACGTTCTTGGAAAAGGTAGTAAAGATGATAATGACAAAACAAAGGTTGCGTTTGATGATCAAGCACGTTCTTATCTCGAGGCATATTTAGAGATTAGAGACCTACGATATAACCCAGTAAAAAATGAAAGATCACTTTTTCTCTCGTTTCGTATGGGGCAAGTAAATGGGAAACGGATGTTAAAACGTGCTATCCAAGATATGGTGTCGAAATATGCTCTTGCATTCGGAAAAAAAACTACTGTGCATAAACTCAGGCATTCATATGCAACTGCGTTTAACAAAAAATACGATATTTATTCTACGAAGAAACAACTTAGACATTCCTCAATTGATACCACCGAGAGATATGCACAAATTTCAAGTGAAGATATTGCTAGAAAAGTTGAGGGACTATTTAAATAAAATCTACATGGAGCGGTTAAGTAAAGAACTTAATTTTTTTTGCAAACTCCGATACACCTTCATCTATTTTTTATTAATTTCTTCAGGTGTTGTTGGTCTCCAGTTTTTATGTACATAAGAAAATGATACTGATTAATAAGAGCTTTTTGCTTTAAACGTGCCATATTAACACCTCCCTATGAAAATAGATTCCCCGAATCTATCACTTTTATACTAGATTCATTAGATTCTCACTATGAAAGATGCCATTCCGCCGCCGCTTATTCCTGGTTACAATGMCACATCTAGCTGTTTTTGCACCACAGTTCATTGTTTAATGAAATTGAGCTATTAGCTAGCACTCATATTCCTCCAATTCTTTATCCCTAACCCCACCGATACCGCGACGATACGAAAAAAATTGGCGAGTGGGTACAATAATTTCACTGTTCAACAGTACGAATACTCGTTCCCAGCTTCAGCAACTCTCCAACGCAGACAATCGTTGTTTTGGTTGATCATATCGCTTATCCTCCACTATTAATGTTTCCCTGAATCTCGATACACCGACGGGGCACTCCCCGTCACAGACTTAAACATTTTGCTAAAATGAAACTCGTCTCCGTAACCGCAAGCCATAGCAATGTCACGCATCGACATGTCCGTAAACACCAGCAGTTGTTTGGCATGTCCGACTCGAATCGACTGAAGAAATTTCTTCGGTGTTTGCTTAAGCTGTCTCAGGAACATCTTACGCGAATAGGATTCCGATATTCCGAATCGTTCGGCAAGCTCGCTTAGCTTGATATTGGCTGAATAATGGGTCTCCAGATATTTTTTCATTTGTGCAAAAGCTTCTTTAGCTGGGCGATCTTCCGTTTCCTCTCCTTTGGCCTCTTGTAGGAACAGAATTAGCTCGAGCAGCTTCACCTGATCCAGCAGCGTACCGCCTTGATCTCCAGGTATCCAGCCTTCAATCAGACCTTGAAAAATTTTGTCCACGTGCTCCGCCTGTTCGCTTGTGAACGTCCTCAAGAATGGAAAAGGCAGCTCAACTAGCGGTTCTACGTTCCCCCACGCTCTCCATTGATATGGCAAATAGCCAATATCCGTTAATATCATGAGTATCCTTAACGGATTTTCTGCATCCGTCTTCATATGGAGGCGAAAGCCTGGTTTCAAATAGGCCAGATACCCTTTTCGAACCCAATAGGACTCCCCTTCTTCATCTTCAAAAGTCCCCTCTCCACCTGCAATCCAGTAAAACGTATGCACATCCGTCATTTGTCGGATATCCGTCCAACCTGGAGTTGTACATTTGTCGTACACCCATAACACGCGCAGTGCTAGGTTGTTTGTTGTCATGCCTTCCATCAATTACATCCCTCGCACTCCCTATTCAGTTTTCTCAATTGTAGCATATTTAGGGGCGTTTTTTATAAATGAAAATGACTGATTCAGCTATTCCGTTGGTATTACAATAGCTGTTACATTTAGAAAAGAGCATCCTGGGATGGCAAAGTTGTTACCACATGAAGTTGACCAACTGAACATCGATTGCGTTTCTGAATTCATAACGGAGCTTCGAATATAATGTGGCGAGTTACTGTTTACACGAATTTGCTTGGAGACACTTTGTAGTGTTTCTTAAATGCTTTCGAGAAGGAATAAGGGTCAGGGTAACCTAAGAGGGATGCGATTTGTTGCATCGTGTAACGATGTGTGTAGATCAAGTCTCTCGCTCGGTTCATCCTTAGCTGGAATATATACTGGCCTGGCGTAACGCCCAATGCTTGTTTGAAATACCGTATAAAATATTTCTCCGACATGCCAGCCACCTCTGCCACCTCTGTAATACGAATAGGCCGATGCAAGTTGTCCTGAATATAACGGATGGTGGATTGTAAAAAGACCAAATTACCGGCATGCTCATGCCTGAATAAATCGATCAGGAATTCTCCCTTGTAGGTTCCAACTCCATAGCATTCCAGAATGCGGGCGATCATAATCAGTAAAATGCCCTTTAACCGCATTCCTGACATGCCAACTGCGTATAGGTTCTCCATAAAAATTTTCCGCAAATCTTCTGCTTCTTCTTCAATAAGGCATCCGGCGATAACACCGCTCAAAGGGAAGGACTCCAGAATGCGTTGCTGCTCCCCTAAACCAAAATCAAAATGAAGATAAATAAAACGGCAGGCTTTCGTGCCGTTCATTGCTGTGTAAGGGATTCCCGGGTAAAACAACACCAAATCGCCAGCGGTTGCTGTATGGATTCTCTTTCCTGCCTTAATCTCGACTTGTCCTTCTTGAATAAGCCACAGATCATAATTATGATGGGATTTGCTTTCCACCCAACCGGCGTTATGGAGAATCGTATTATAGGAAGTAATGCGTAGCGAGACATGCTCCGACAAATCGTTAAACAGATCCGTGCTGTTCATAGCCTCATCCCCTTACTTTTTGACGTAAATTTCGTAAAGCCATATTTTTCACCATCATTCCTCGCGTCGATAATAATACTATTTGACATCTATAAGGAACTATCCTGCATTTCCTCTCTGACCTATTCTCCTTATAATTAAGGCATACCCTGAAATGGAGGAAATTATCATGTCTAATACGCAGATTCAGAAACCCAAGGTTGTCGTAATCGGAGCAGGAAGTTTGTTTTTCGGTCGCCAGTCCATCTGGCAAATGGTGCATTCAGAATACTTGAACAAAGGCACGCTTGCTTTAGTGGATACGGATGAGAAACGATTGAACAAGATGGTGACTCTAGCCAGAATGGTCGCTGCAGAGAATCAAGTGGAATTAGTGATTGAAGGTTCTACCGACCGGAGAGACGTGTTGCCTGGTGCGGATTTCGTCGTGCTCAGCTTCGCTGAAGATACGGTCAAATATAGAGGTATCGACTGTGCCATATCCGAAAAATACGGCATTCGCATGTGCTCCGGCGATACAATTGGTCCAGGTGGTATCTTCCGGGCCATGCGGGAGCTTCCTGTCATTATGGAATGCGCTCGAGACATTGAAGAATTATGTCCTGATGCTTGGGTGATTAATTACATTAATCCGTCCGCTATTCACGGGATCGCCTTGAGTCGTTACGCACCGAAGCTGAAGAGCTTCGCTTTATGCGATGGACATCACATGCCAGGGAAGAAAATCAACTATGCTTGGCGCGCGGGAATAGTAGCAGATCCAAGCGAATATACGGCGGATATGGATAGTCGCTTCGATCTGAGAATTGCTGGCGTCAATCATTTTACATGGATGCTCCAGGCTGATTATGATGGCGTAAATGTCATGCCTCACATTGCCGCTTCCATGAAGCAATCCGCTGAAACGGAAACCGCTGGCGGGGACACTGGCGCGAAAGCGAAGGACAATAATGCCATAAGTTATCAATTGTATGACATTTATGGCTACGTCCCGACATGCACGCCACATACGAAGGAATATTTGCGATTCTGGCAAGGACTCGGTCGTACACCGGATGCCATTCCTCCACTATCCATATGGGAAACAGAAGCACGTTACCTCCGACATGATGCTATGTGGAAGCAAGTCGACGACTTCATCGAGGGAAGAATCCCTATTCAGACGTATATGGACACCTTCGGACCAGACCACGCTACGGATATTATCGAGAATATGGTCGGGGGATTGGGCAAACCTTTCTATATCAACACCACAAATCAAGGTGCAGTACCCAATATGAATGACGACGCATTCTTAGAGTTGTTATGTGAAGTATCCATGGACGGAATCAAACCTTTACCAGTTGGCGATATGCCTCGAGGACTTAGAGGCTTACAGGAGCTCGTCCTGGATGCGCATGAACTGACAGCGGAAGCCGTTGTTGAAGGCAATCGCGAGAAACTGAGACGGGCTATGTTGACCGATCCGTTGGTTAATTCCATCTCAGACGCCGATCATATCATCGACGAGCTGCTGGAACTGGAACGCGATGTCATTCCGAGCAGTTGGTATGCGACGGTAGGTGCTTGCCAAAGTTAAAATGGAAAGATCCCTAAAGTACAAAAAGGCACCCGATCGGGTGCCTTTTGCGTTCGCAGTATAGGTGATTTGGTGAACTGTTTTATAAAGACAAGCGGAATGGAGTGCCTATTTTCAACTTTTATAAAATGAAGTTCGGGCTGTTAGAGCGTGGTTGTCATCACGCTCTGCTGCCCGTTAGCTGAAAGGGCTGCCGTTCTATGCTTGTCGGCAGCCTTCTTCTAATGTCTATAGTACTATATTATTGCGTTAGTTAAGTGAGAAGAGCATGCATCCAAAGTTTCCCTCGCTCAACTGTCTTTCCCGTTATAATCCCAATCATAAGTTTTGTGACCAGCGCGCTGACCGCTCAACGGAAGGTTACACCGGGGGAGTGGTAATGAACGGATAAAGAGAACCCCTTTCACCCATCATAGATTATATCTCCCAACTCATGGGAGATTAGTGATTATATCATTAATGTTATTTTTTTGTAGCGATAGGAACTTTGCACGTGCGTCAGACATATCGGCATTACCGATGCGTATTTCCACGTTGCCTAATAAGTACCAAAGCCGGTCCGTACGTTCATTGCCGATAGCTAGCTTAATCTCTGGCTCGCAATTGTTTGCTGTATTGACGATCGCTATCGCGAAATGATAGGTGCCAGGTGGGACAACACGAGGACAAAGAAGAGATTCATACGTATATTCAAAATTCTTCAGCCAATCCGATGGCTCTGCCCTATCGAGCATCTGATAAACGGGATTACCCGTATCTGGGTTCAATAAAGCAAATGAAACCTTATATTTGTATCCCCAGTTTTTTAAACTATTTGGTAATTTCCCTACTCCTGTGTTCTTCCAAGAATGGTGAATCACATATTCCTTACCCTCTTTCATTTTTTTGGGAAAGGCTATTTGATTCAGTACGAAACGGTATCCACCGCGAATAGCGAAGTCACGAACAAGATCAGGTGCAACTTGCATCCATTGCGCCGCATCTTCGGGGATTCTGAGATCAAGAGTATTAGCATGCAACTCCTTGGCATCCAGGACTACCCGCTCCATCATTTCCCGTAGTGTAGCGAATCCGTCTCCCTTATACCACTCCGGTCGATCAACAAAAGTATGGTAACAATTCTCTGCAAAAACCGGAACGGAGGGCCAATGTCCCTCTATTCTCTCCTTATCCTTTGGACTTAGCCAAGTGGGACTACCGAAGCTATCGCGTCTAATGGCGTAGCCTTTCTCCCTTAAGGCCCAGTCCTGCATGGCATAACTGAATGTACCTTTTCCATACTGTTCACCAAGCAATACATTTTGGAAGCTGCTACTATATAAATGAATGATCCACTTGAACACTTGTTTCTTCTGAGGATGAAGCCATAAGTAGTTCATATTGTGCATTTCGCCCCACCATCCCAACCCTTGGGCATCGATGAAATCTACAATCGCCGGATTATCATATTCATTTGCAAAGGCACGTACGAATCGGGAGAACTTATTTTGAAACACCCTGTCGTAAACATAGGGTGTCTGGAACGGTCGTCCCTTATTCTCGTTTACATACCCCCGTGCACCTGCATCAAATACGAACTGTGGCGTGGCCTGACGGTAAGCGTCCTTGCTATCTATATAAACTCGGAAGGACAGCTTAAGCCCCCGCTCCAACGCCATTTGAATAAGCCTTCTATAGTTTACATCCTCCACCCATGCGTAACACCCTTCATCAGGCTCCAGTTCGGACCACGGTACACGGATATACAGAATACTCGCCAACCCGATGTTTGGATCCTGCAATCTCCAATACACTTCAGCTTGGGGAAATGGCTTCTCAAATGCATCAATATAAATTGCCCACCCCATCCCAGGATTGCGCAAGAAGCTTTCGGTATCCTCCACTGGTGAAACAATCACTCTGTGCTGCTGTTCTTCCATCAGTACCCCTCAAATCTGTCTTTCATTATTCTTTTACACTACCAACAACGATACCCTTGACAAAATATTTCTGCAAAAATGGATAAACGAGCATGATTGGAAGTGCACCCATGAAAATTTGTGCAGTACGAAGCGTCCTCTCACCTACGTTCTGTAAGAGAGACAGACTATCTACAGATATAACTTCCAGATTAATTGCCGTAACCAGCGTAGACAGATAAGACTGCAGCGGGTAATTGGCTGGCGAATTCATATATAAGATACCGTCAAACCATGAATTCCAATGCCCAACCATTGTAAATAGCATAATTGTGGCAATGGCTGGAATAGAGACTGGCAAATACAATCGCAAGATTAGCGTCCAGTGACCTGCTCCATCAATAACAGCAGCCTCTTCCATACTCTTTGGCACAGTTCGGAAGAAGTTCAGTAACATAACCGTATACCAAACATTCAAAGCTCCTGGTAAGACAAGCGCCCAGATCGTGTTTAGTAGCCCCGTTTCTTTGACAACAATATAAGTTGGAATCAGTCCGCCGCCAAAGAACATCGTAATCGCGAAAAACCAAACATAGACTGTCCGTAAACGGAATTGGTCGTTCTCTTTCGATAGCGGATATGCCGTCATGATAACCAGCAGCATGTTAATGGCAGTTCCTAAGAACACCCTTTGTACGGATACCCAAAGTGATCTGAAGAACTCTACATTTTGCCCAAGATATCTGTAGGCATCCACCGTAAATCCTTTGGGTAAGAACGTCACCTCACCAGCAGATGCGAATGTATTAGAGCTAAGAGATACAGCCAGCAGATGGATAAATGGCAGAAAGCCAAGTAGCGTGATTACTGCTAAAAATATCACGTTGGCGATTTGAAAGGCTCTACTGTATAACGATTCCCTATAATGCATGTTAGTCCTCCCAGACCTTAGAAGATTCTGTATCTACTGAAACGGTAGGCCATATAGTAAGAAGCAGAGACGAGAATCAGCGATACTACTGATTTGAACAAACCAATTGCCGCTGCCGGCCCGTATTGCCCGTCAATTAACCCAAGACGGTATACAAATGTATCGATTACATCTGAGCCTTCATAGACGATTGGATTATAAAGAAGTAAGATTTGTTCAAAACCTGCATTTAAGACATTGCCTATGCTTAGCGTACACAACAAGATAATGATAGGTGTCATCCCGGGCATTGTAATATGAAGCATCTGTTTCCATCTACCCGCCCCATCAATTCCGGCTGATTCGTATAGATTTGGATTAATCCCTATAATCGAGGCCAGGAAAATGATCATGTTGTAGCCCATGCCCTTCCAGACGTCAGAACCGACAAGTATCCCTCTAAACCAGCTATTGCTTCCAAAAAACATAATCTTATCTAATCCAATCGCACTCATTAACCCATTAATCGGACCATCCAACGAAAAAACCTCAAACAATACACCACCGAGCACGGCCCAGGATAGGAAGAAGGGGAGAAATACACTCGATTGAATGATCCGCTGAAACCATAATTTACGAACTTCGTTCAGCAGTAGGGCCAGCAACAGAGGCACGGCTAAACCAAATATTATTTTTAAAGTAGAAATTACAAATGTATTCATGAGTATCTGCCTGAAGCCAGGGAGATCGAACACGTACTCGAAGTTTCTGAGTCCGATCCACTTGGAGCCGAAGAACCCCAGAATGGGTTGGAACTTCTGGAAAGCCATTATGATGCCTAATGTCGGTACGTAATGATAAAGCAGCGTGAAGAGTACGCCTGGAATAAGCAGTATATGAAGCGGCATCTCTTTCTTCAACCAATGGGTTGATCTATTCTGCAACGTCATGTCCCCCTTCCATAAGATAAAGGGAGAAAACTAGCGCAGTTCTCTCCCTTTATTACGTTTATTATTAATTATTTACGTGATGCATACCAATCATTAACTTCTTTAATAATGTCATCCCCGCCAAGTTTCTTCCAGCTGGCTACATACTTCTCGAATTCATCAATGCCTGTTGACCCCATGATGATCTTCAAGAACGTCTCATCCGTCAACTTGTCAAGGGAACTCCCCCTCTCTACTTGGGTAGGCGTTGGTGTGCCTGAGAATTCGTTATATACGAACTTCTTCTCTTCATTAATCTTGCGTGTCATTCCCCAACCTCCATCTTCTGCAACTCTACTATTGTAGGAGCCCCAGTTCGCCGGATCCTTGTCTCCTGACAAGAACAGTTTCGCCTTCTTAAAGAGCGGTGGTGCCTCTGGATTATCTGATGCAATCGTTTCCTTGTTTGCTTTTACTGCGGCATTCACCTGCGTATACAGATCGTCAATGTTTAGGGGGTTATAAATTCTAGGCTCATACCAATTGTATACAAATCCGTTCTCCGGTTTATTTATATCCGCGTATTTGGGTAAAGCCATTTCATGATAGAAGTTCGCCATCTTAATGAGGGCTTCCGGATGTTTAAAGTTTTTGTTAGCAATCGCCACATTAGTCAACCGAAGACCAGGAACGAGTGATAACCCTGGTTTACCGTTAAATGAAGGCAATGGAAATGACTTCCATTCAGCCTTTGAATCCTTACCCTTGTTCAAATTAAGGGGCCATTCTGGGTACCACCATTCTCCGAATGCAATGCCCACTTTGCCTGCCACGACGTCCTCGACAGCTTTATTAATATCCTTAAAAGCAAACTCCTTGTCCAGAATACCTTTCTTATACCATGAACTTAACTTCTCCAATGCAGCCTTTGTTTCCGGCTGAATCTCTCCCGCTTTGAGTTTGCCGTCGCTTCCCTTGGTCCAAGCTTTGGGATATGTCCCCATTGTGTTGAACAAACCTCTAGCGTCAAATCCCCAAGTGACCAAATCTTTATTCATGGCAATACCAAACGTATCGTCTATCTTATTCCCATCGGGATCATTATTGGAGAACGCCTCAGCCACTTTCTCCAACTCTTCCAATGTTGTAGGCACTTTAAGCCCCAAATTAGTCAGCCAATCCGTTCGAATCCACATCAATTGAGTCGACATGAACGGATCTTCGTAACTCGGCAGTCCAAGCAGTTTGCCCTCATACGTAAACATCTTCAGTGCTCTTCCACCATCGGATTCCATGTACTTTTTTAATGTTGGAGACGCATATTTCTGATAAGCATCGGTTAGATCAGCTAGTTGTCCTTGCTGTCTGAAATTCTCGAAGTTGAGTAATTTTACTTGCATAACGTCAGGCAATTCACCTGATGAAACAGACAATGCGAATTTCTGGTCGAACTGATCCGTCGGCACCGTCCACAAGTATTTCAGATTAATATTGAGCTTCTCCTTCAATTGTGTTACATAGCCATTCTTATCCGGAGTAAGACCTTTCGGTGTCTTATCGTCCTGCGGAGGATTGTAACCCAGAACCTCAGTTACCGTGATCGGTTCCTCAAATTTCCCCAATGGATCTAGGCTTTTAGATCCAACAGCAACCGTGCTGCTTGTAGATGGTGATGCGGCTTCTTCCGTATTCTTATTCTCGTTATTGCTGGTGCAAGCTGTAGCCAGAACGGTTGTAGCCAACACGACTGTCACTAGATTTAAACTTTTTCTTCCCATGTGTACCCCCCATTGATTATAAGATTTGCAGAAGAATCTGCTTTTACAATTTAATTATATGAGCCATGGTAAGTGCTTACAATTCCAATTCCTTTACATCGTTTCACTTTGTTTACTTCCTTCTGTGATCGGAAAGTTCCTCTCTGAACTCCTGGGGCGTTCTCCCTGTCATCTTGCGAAAGTAGGTCGAGAAATAAGAAGGAGAGCTGAATCCAAGCTTCTCCGCAATATCGTTCGCCTTCAAGCTCGCATTCTCCAGCATACGTTTAGCTATGTCCAATCTGGTGGCATGAATATAATCGGATAGATTACTTCCCGTATGTCGCTTATACAAGCGGGACAAATATGACGGGTTAAAGAACATGGCATCCGCTATGCGGACAAGAGAGAGATCGCTGTGGATGTTTTCCCGAATATAACTTTGCACACGATAGATCAGCATATCTCCGTCTTGTTGTTGACGTTGCCGTCTATCTGCGAAAATTTGTTTCCCCAACTGGATAAATGCATCAACGGCAGTTCCCCAATCCGTCGGAATGTCCAAAATGGATACATGTTCGGCATGTATCGTATTCATATCGTTCAGGAACGCAAGCAGAAACAAATAGTATTTCTCAACGCCTGTCAAGTGATGAATGCTTAATTGCTGCCGAATATCGTCCATCGTCTCCCGGCATATTTGTTCGAACTGTGCTACACTATCTCCCTCAAGACTTTTTTCTAGATGGTTGATTTTTCTCTTGAATTCAAACAGGCTTGTAGATGGTGTATCGGAGCCTCTTGTCCAAATTCCGTCAGGGGCCCCAAGGTCAACTATGGCCATTTCTTGGCTCAAGAGAAGGCGCCTCTTAACGAACGATCGGATGGTATCAAAGGCATGTTGAACATCATCCCATACGACAGCTTCCTTAGCTAAGATAAACGACAACCCGCCATCCACCCAGCTTCCGCAGGTATTCTGAGTAGATTCCAATACACCTGTCAAATAAATGGACAAGCCACGCCAATCAATTTCTCCTTCAGAGAGAAATCTAGCTACAGCTGGATCAGGCTGTATGAACCATACGATCCACTCGTGCTCGAATATCAGAGACTCATATAGCACGGCATGAGCTAGCCGTTCTTCAACCACATGCTGAATCGAATAGTACACCTGCAATTTGTGCCCGAATGTGGCGTCCTCACGCCAGCGGTCAACACGGCACGCGAACAGAAGAACAGGGCGATGCTGGTCCAATTTCGTCGTTCCCTGTACGACTAGTTCTTCTACCAGGATGTCCGACAATCTCTCCCCATAGAGCAGTGCCTCCAGCCATTGCTTCCGGAACATCGGCCCCATAAGCGCTACCTGATCCCTGGCGGCTTGGTCCATGATAACCCGTTGGTTTTCATCGTCAAGCTGGTCCACGCATTGCTTGACGGCGTTAATTAGAACGAGATCATCTTCCGTTTTTAAGATGTAATGTGAGGCATTCTTCCGAATGGCCGAATACACATAATCAAACTCATCATGTCCCGTTAGGAAGATCACTTTACAGGATGGCCAGAAATACATCAATTCATCAATTAACTGCAGTCCATTCTTCCCCGGCATTCTAATGTCGCTGATCACGATATCCGTTTTCGTTCTTTTGATCCATTCCATAGCCTCGACTGCCGAATAGGCTTTGTATACATCCAGATCTAGGTCTGTCTCCCTGAAAAGCTGCGCAAGTCCATCTACAATAACAGGCTCATCATCCACGATTAACAATCGATACATGCCTCTGCCCCTTTCCCTACCCTACGATGATGATCTCCGCTTTCATTCCGCCCAGATCACTTCTGGATACGAACACACCACTGGATTCCCCATATTTTAGACGAATACGTCGGCAAACATTAATAAGTCCCGTTTTCTCCAGTTCTACAGATGGCTGATGAAGCTTCTTTTGCAACTCGGAGAGCGACTCGTCGGACAAACTCTCACCGTCGTCTTCTATGCGAATTGTTAGCGTACCCTCACTGCATTCTACAGATATATATATACGTCCCTGTTGTGCAGAGTTTTCGAAGGCATGCTCGAAAGCATTCTCAACAACAGGTTGAATAATTAACCTCGGCACCATGAGCTGTCTACATGCTTTTGGTACTTCCGACGTCTCTATGCTAATTCGATTGGAGAAACGGATCCCCTGAATGTCACAATAATCCATTGCATGCCGATATTCTTTATCCAGCGGTACCTCGTCCGTCCCACTCCGGGTGATAACTTGATAATAACTAGCCAGATTTTGAGTTAACACGGCGACATCGTCGTAATTTCCAATCTTGCACAAACGATAAATATTATAAAAGCTATTGTACAAAAAGTGTGGATTGATCTGTGATTGAAGTTGCTTTAATTCTGATTTCTGAAGTGTCAGTTGGTGTTCATAGTTTTCTCGAACAGATTTATTTAATCGCTCCACCATATTGTCAAAACCGTGATATAAGTAATCAAACTCATTGGCTTTATTCCATTTCGAAGGAACACGGGAATGATCCATCTCTATCATGTTGAAAGCGCGTATCAACTTGTACAACGGCCGATGAATCATACGATTAACAGAAAGGGAAAAGATCAGAATGACAATCACGGATACCAGTGACAGCGCAATAAACCAAATGTTGTATCTCCTGAGTGTGCCTGTGATCTCATTTTTATCTACATACGTATAGATGCTCCATTCCAAAGCGGGAATCCGATTCAAGCTGATGCGATAGCTGATGCCCTCCTCCCTCAAGATCCAACTACCATTTTCAATATTGCTATTTTTTGATTCCAAGTCATTGCGGATCGCTTGGACAAGCCTTTCATCATAATGTTCAGAGATAATTTGGGTAAAGTATTTGTTCGTCAACACCACGCCAGAGCTCGGGTAGGGCGCGAGTCGGTTTAACGTATGCTGTAGCTTCGGAATTGATATTTCCACATAAGAAATGATACTTGCATTATTCGAGTATTCCAGAAAGAACAATCTACCGTACCCATAATGGATCAAGGGCTTGGGGTTCTGACCAGAGATATTCTCGATCATCTCCCATTCCTCATTAGGGACAGTAGATATGCCCTGACGGGTTGAAATGGTCCTGTTGTACGAATTAAGTTGCACACCGGCGTTGATCACATATTCGCTGGAGTTTCGTATCGTCGCCAACCTTCCACTGACACTATTGACTAGACGAAGTTCTTCATAAGGTTCCAACATACCCACTCTGAAAGCGAGCTTCTGCAGATCTGAATCCAGTGAAAATTGTTGCTGCAAGTTTCGAATGAAATGTAGTTGATCGTCCAATTGGTTCGAATAAAACTTTAAGTTGTATGTGCTCGATTCCTCATCCTTCTGTTTGATATAATTCAATCCCATTGTATTCATCCACAGATTAACAAGATAGACGGGAATTATTAGGACAGTAAATATGATGATGACTTTCATATAAAGTTTGATCGAGCACACCTCCATGCTGATTATTAATGAGCGATTTTGAGGTGTCGGTGGCCACCAATTCCGCCTGGAATGTAAAGGAAGCCTGCATTTGTATTTTCCATCCTCACTATGCGATAACTGCTTCCGACTGGCATTAATTGAATTGATGCCTCTGGTAAATCGACTATATTCGGTAAATACACAACGGTTGGAGCATCAACTCGAACGTCTTCTTCCCATTCCATCGCATACAAGCAATCCACAGTTTGATATTGATAGCGTACTATCCCCCCCGCCACTGCCATCGGATAACCCCTACAGATACTTTGGAAATAAGAGTAGTTCTCAATATGAGGGCCTTCGTAACACCAATATGTGTCACTACACAACATCTGTTCGAACAGACGTTGTATGAAGACGGATGCTTCTCCAGCTTGAACCGCTTCATAGTATGCCCCCCACTCCCCGATCAACATCGGCATGTCCAACCGCTCTTGTGTCTGTGCATGGCTGTTAAATAGAAAGCTTACTCGTCGATCATCTGCCAAATGAACGAGGTCCGTATCTGTAACTAGATCATAACCATGAGGCGCATATACCTGTTGTGCATCTCGCTTGCCCTCCAGGGTTTCGATCGGTTCAATTGCGCTCGGTACACCCATATTGGATAAATAGCCTGTTTCCAGAAAAATCATCCCATCTGGATCTATTGCCCGAATCGCATGAGTTAGAGCCGTATAGAATTGCATTAGCTCGGAAGATTCGAATTCACGATGAATTGGGGTCATACTGTCCACAAACGACGGGAATACATTAGGATCAAGGAAAAATTGCATCGCTTCCATCTTCGCATTCTCATCCAGTTCTTCTATTGACTCGCCCACTCCCCATCCTATATGGCCTTCTTGTTCAGCTGTGAGACGTACATATATCGTGATAACCTGCTCTAGAATTGCCAGCATCCGACTTCCGATGAAAGGTTCATTCATCAAATCATACCCAATCACATTGGGTTCGTTTCCTAACGCATCAACAACATGTTCCCATGCCATTCGATAATGATCCTGCAGGCCAATGCCATCAGGCCCAGGGCTGTTATTCCAGAAGTGGTCAAATGATTTCTGAACCGCACCTTTGTATAAATATGCATCACTCCATAGTGGAGTCGCCTCGAACTTCTCCCCATCGGTTATGGTCGCCCAAACGGGCGCGCCGTCGGCATGTGAGGAGCTGTATAAATCCTGATGCATGTCTAAAAATACATATAGTCCATACTCGTACGCTTTACGGATGATCTCCCTCATTTTTTCTAAATATGCCAGATCGAATTCACCAGGCTGCGGCTCTACCCCATCCCAGATGATACCCAGTCGAATGATGTTAAACCCCCACATCTTCATCCTGTTGAAATCGTCGTCATTCCAATCTCCGATATAACCTCTTTCTTTGTCCTTACTAACCATGTTAATTCCGTGCAGAATGATCTCCCTGCCCTCACGATCAACAAACCTCCTACCTTGTGCATAAATTTCTTTCATCCGATACACCATCCTTCCACTTCCATTTTAATCTGATTATTGACCCACTCACGTTTCTTCAATAACCAAGCCTCGTCTCGGGGATAATTGCTGAACGTTATAGGGTGTTTGGTATCCTCTTCCAACGCCTTTAACACATATTCTCTTCCTTTCAAACACTCCAATTGCTGCAATGCTCTCAAATCTTGAAGTGCCTGCTGAAGAACTTCAAGACGTATCGATTCAATGGGTCCAACTCCCTCTTCACCAGGGTAAACGAGAAATGCATCACCAGAAGGGAAAGAATGCCCTGCATCCGTGCATTGGAATGGATTGAGCTGTTGTAGTGAATACTGAGAATACCAAAAGTTAAATCCCCAATGAAGGAATCCAGTTATTTGATACTTGTACAACTGAATGCCTAATATGCGATTACGCGCTGAAGACATATTGAAAAATCGGTTTGCTACTTCCTTATATTGAACGCAGCAATAGTAAGTCCACAGATTTTCCACCTTATTTTTGAGAAACGGCTCGATATGATCGCTCGCAGGAACTGGATTTTTGACTAGACCCCTTTCATAGAAATCATAGTCGGATAACGCATCGATTATCGGAAATTCTGCTAGTTGCTCCTGGACCATGCGGCTTGCTTTCTCATAAGTGGCCAATTGATCAAGGGTTGGTTCATCGGAAATATGGAAGTAACAGCAGGAGTCCAGCCCGTGATCCTTAATCCACAAGATTAATGCAGTCAGAAATTGCTTCAGAAATTCCCGGTAGTCCTTTCCTGAGGCATCCGTCTCCMAACCAAATATGCGCTTGTATTCCTCTTTTTCCACAGCGAATATTTTGGGCGCATGCTCTGCACCCCATTGGGTGAAAAGGTGGGAAAACTCGAAGTATTCTATACCGCGATTTCTGCATAAATCTACCCAACGCATCAAACGATCAAATCGAAATTGGTAAGATTGTGACCTCATAATCTCGACATCAACTAGTTGTACCGTTGGACGCTCACCGCCCACCAATGTGTCAAGAGGAGGGGTAAACAAAGGAGTTAGAATCATGTTGATCCCGTGCTTAACCGCAGATTGTACGTACAAATCAATGATCTGCCAATGGCGCTCACTGAATACTTCCACTTGATACTGTGTTGCCAAACAATCAACATGTAACCATTCCGTATGGATAAGTTTTTGCTTAGGAAGTTTCACGGATATGATTTCCAACTCAAATATCTCCTCTGCCCACAATTCACCTAAGTTATGCTCGAATGTGAAGCGAATTTCATACGATCCTGATTTGATCTGATCCTCCACATCAACAGACACCCAAATGGACCGCCATTGCATCGGAAGCACAGTCAATCCTTCCGTTTCATTAATCGGAACCAATGTGTCTGGATAGAGTCCTGGGGTGGTTCGCAGAACATCCTCGTCATGATCGTGATAAGCCGGTAGCATCGAAGGCACCAATCCGACCGTCCGTATTGTCAGCCTCTCCCCAAAATCCGATACAACTTTAACCTTCACACCCTTCTGAAGTCGATTTCCTCTGTAAGCAATTTGGAAAGCATACGTTTCATTCCATAATGCTGAACCGTTGCGATGGTGCGTACCTTTTAACTCCTCATCGGGAAACACTTTTGAAAGTGAGCTAATCAACCTAGTTTCAAGCACGAATGTATCAGACCCTTGCACCATACTAACCCCCCTACTGTCACATTTATATCTTTCTACTCCAATTATATAGTTCGATTTTCTGCAATCCTATTTGGAAATGTTTACTTCCTTTTGCTTTCTTTACTTTAAAAATGGCTTTGTTATCGTTAAATGTTGATTTTCGAACATAGGAAAACCACCTCTTGATGTGGAAGTGAATTGAACTAATGTTATTTCATCTTCTTTAGCTTGATTCTTAAGTATATTATGCCTACGGTCATTATGACGGGTATACTACATATCCCAAATACAATCCATTTACCCGTTATCATGCTTAAACCCCCAGTTTTTTATATCTCATTTTCGCAATTAACATTAGGTAAAAATAAAAGAACGCTAGCTTAACAAGTAAAGTCAACATTAAGCGTTAACAGAGCCTTAAAAATAAATATCTTTACGTTGCGTCAAACAGCCCCCACCATGCAAGTCATGTTGAGGGCTGTCTTATACTGTAGCTAGTATTTTTTAATATCCTAGAAAACGATTGGTCGCAGTTGGCGAATAGCCATGACTTTCACCTATTCGTGCTTAATCGCACGCTCGCTTGTTTAAACCCTACGCAATCGGCCCAGCCAATATGCCTTCAATTTCAGCCACATCCATCTCAGACAACTTGATACCAGATGCAGCCACATTCTGCTCAACTTGCTCAGGTCGGGTTGCTCCAATGATGCAACTGGCCACATTCGGCAACCTCAGGTTCCATGCGAGTGCAAGCTGTGACATACTAATGTCATTACGCTTGGCGATCACTTCAAGTTGAGACACCTGATCTAGTCTAGGATCCGACAGAAGATTCTGACTCTTAATCCAATGGTTATACTCCGGATTAGCCGCTCGCGTCCCTTCTACAGGGACCTCCCCTTTGCGGTACTTTCCAGTCAACACACCATGTGCCAGCGGAGAGAAAACAACTTGCCCGATACCCTTCTGCTCACAGAGGGGTACAATACTAGGCTCAATCCGTCGTGTGAACATATTATACTCGGATTGATTCACCACTATAGGATCGAGATTTAGTTGCTTCGTCATGCCAACAGCCTCAGCGATTTGTTCAGGCTTCCATTCACTGACACCAAAGTAGAGGACCTTCCCCTGAGTGATCAGATCATCCATAGCTCTTAAAGTTTCATCCAGCGGTGTGCTCTCATCAAACCGGTGGCAATAATAGAGGTCAACATAATCAACACCAAGTCTGCGAAGACTTGCCTCACATTGTTCCATGATATGCTTTCTCGACAATCCGCGGTCGTTGGGTCCATCACCCATATCGTAATATACCTTTGTGCCTAGAACATAGGTATGTCTGTCATAAGAAGCCAGAACACGTCCCAGAATCCGTTCTGCTTCACCATGAGAATACATATTTGCTGTATCGAAATAATTGATACCCATATCAAAGGCCTTGTGTATAACCGTTTCTGCAGAGTCTGCCTCCACTGAGCCTCCATAGGTCAACCAACTGCCTAAGGAAATTTCACTAACTTTCAATCCACTATTACCTAATCGCCGATATTGCATATGATAAATACCTCCTAATGTATCCCTACAACTGTTTTCAACGATCTCTTCGTTCTTCCAYCTATATGGAATTCTTACTAGAAGCTGTCTCTCCCTTACGTATTCGATTCCGCTCCATCATCATGACCCCCATGCACAAGAGTAAACCGATGATAACGAAGAGAAAGGGGATTCCTGGACGCATACCGTAGAACCAACCTCCCAGTAGCCCCGCAGGAGAAGTAAATAGCATAATGCATAAGGAGAAAATAGCATAAAATCTGGCCCGGTCATTATCGCTAACTACGCTAGATAGAAAGGATTCCAGAAAGGGAACAATCAACAATGTTCCGAGTGCATTCAAAATGGATAATACGATCAACATCGTTAAGTTTTGGGTTGGAGATACAAGAAGCAGCACATAAGATAAGGCCGTAACCCCAAGACCAATTGTAATGTAAACAAACATCTTATTATGTTTCAGCCGAGGAATGACCCAAACCAGCGCAGCCAGCATTGAAATCGAAGATATGGCTGGGAACCAGGCGATTGCAGCGGTATCAAATTTCAAAGAATCCAGCATATAGAGTGACAAAAAGGTGTTCTTAATAATAATCTGAAGATTAAAGAACACATATACGAACATGATCGGGAGAACTGATCGATTGCGAAACAGCACCCCCGCCGAAGACAAATACTGCTTTGCGATCGTACGTATATTTTCCTTGCTGGATTCCTCCATCCTCGTCAGGCTTGTCTCCGTGTCATACAAAAGAAAATGCCTAATAAAAATCATTGCCGTTGTACTGATGAAAAAAAATCCATACATGAGTCGAATCGATGTTACAAGCTCGTAATGAGCAATTAAAATAACAGCGAGAGGAGCGAATACTCCTCCAGCTGCACCAGTAAATTGTAGGATGGAAAACACTTTAGAGCGCACTTTAACCGGTGTGTCTTCAATTAACAAGCAATAGAAAGAAGTAGCAGAAACTTTAACTAGACTATTAATAATAGCCGCAAGAATGAAGTACCATAGGTTGTCGGCCACGAGCCAAATGAGCGCAGGAATGCTCCAACATATCAAATCAGCTAACAATAATGCTTTCTTTCTTCCCAATCGATCCGTCAGGAACCCACTCAGCAGCGATGTAAACACTTGTAGAATTGAGCTAATCGTAGCGATCAGGCCGATTTGCGAATTGCTCAGACCAAATTCAAGCATATACACAGAGGCATAGGTTATAACCATATTGTACGGAATGAGAAACATCGGCTCTAATAGTAAACAATATCGAGCGTTTCCTTTGATCTGCCCAAACACATGAACACCTTCATTTCATTGAAAACAGTATTAGGTTGTACCTAAGATATGTTTGAGACACGTTTGAGGCTGCCTGCCTAGAACTAGACATCCCTTATCGACATATCCTTCCTCACGGCCATCCAATTCTTTCACAAGTAGGCTCCGCCAATAGGTCATTCGCTGCTCATAGGCATCATTAGCGGACAGATCAATCATTTCCAACGGATCCACAAGAAGATTAAACAATTGCTCTCGTCCACTTTGTGAATACCAGATATACTTTTCCTTTCCGTCCGTTACATAATGGTTCGATAGTTGCCCCAAAGCATGCTCACCATGAATGTATGTGCGCCATTCTGTGCTTTCCTCTTTGCAAAGCGGCAATACACTGTGCCCCTCTACCGTATTGGGAATAGGAACGCCTGCTGCTTCAAGTATCGTCGGCATAATGTCTCTCAGCTCGATGACCTCCCGAACTTCGCTTCCGCCCTTCAATCCTAACTTTCCTCCGGGATCACAGACAATAAAGGGAACCTTCGCGCTTCCTTCATAGGGTAATCCCTTACGGAAATAATGATGATCTCCCATCAGTTCACCGTGGTCAGAAGTAAATACGATAATCGTATTCTGGTAAATACCATTCTCCTGAAGGGCATTCAACAATCGACCAATCTGGTCGTCTATGTGCGTGATTAAGGCGTAATAACCTGCCTTTGCACGGTCAACCCTTCGTTTAGATAATTTACCGAATAGCATCGTCGGGTCATTTCCACTCTGCTCAGCCGCAGTCTCATCTACCCAGCTTCCAATCGGACATTCGGGCATTTCCATATCCTTATACAGATCAAAATAGGCCTGTGGCGGATCGAGCGGTGAATGCGGTCGAACGAACGAAGTCCACAGGAAGAATGGCTTGCTGGGATCCCTTCTGCGCAGAAAATCAATCGATTGCGTCACTGCCCAATTGGTAGGATGCAAATGCTCCTCCAAATGCCAAGGACGTGTAACCGTTGAAGCGTTGCAGTCCAACCCATTATCGGTCAAATCCGTCTGCGATCCAGCCATCTGTCTGAGCCATGGCAAGTAATCGTCACACTGGTCTAAATGGGATGCTGCCGTGGTCGTGTCTCGCCTGCGATTATGATGCAGGTAACCGTCATGTAAGACCACATTGTGAAATCCACATAAATTTCTTGTCGGGTACACATGCATTTTACCAACACATTGGGTATGATAATTCGCACTGGCCAGTTCGCCTGCTAAGGTGTGCGCATAGTTCCAAGGTACGCGATCCTGATACCCAACTCTGCCGTGTGAGCGCTGACTCATTCCTGTCATAATTGCCGCTCGGGCCGGAATACAGATTGGAGTCGCAGAGTAGGCGCTGCGGAATAAGACACCTTTATTGGCTAAAGCATCTAGATTAGGCGTCTCTACGACGGGATGTCCCATGACTCCAAGACAGTCCCATCGCATTTGATCCACCGTAATGAATAATATATTCGGCTTCATTAGCGTTCACCTTCATCCTCTTTAAACACAGGCTTGATAAACAACTCGAATTTGAATTCCTTTTCATCCAAACGATACGGTTCTAGGAGCTCTGGTCCACATGAATTGGAACCAACACCGCTCATTTTGTAATCGAGATGGACAATCGTTTCTTTCCGTTTAACAAGCTCATGCTGATGATCCGCTTGCGTAAGGTCCTCCGGCTTATAATGAGCAGCGTTAAATGAGATAGGTTCCTGTCCATGAAATGAAAGTCCCATTCCCAGCTTGTTGGACACGACAGCCCACTCCGTTCCGTATCTCGAACCATTCTCTTGCGGCATGATATAAGGAACATACATCTCATCCACGCTGAGTACATATTTGCCCTTACGTACACTTTGACGCTTATCCACATAACTCTCGTGCGGACCGAAGCCCAAATATTCGACTTCTTCCATTCCTTGTGGCATAGTGACTTGTAGGCCAAAGCGTGGCAAGAAAATCAACTCTTCTCTTACCTTTACATTCACTTGAAGCGAAATTATCCCCGCCCCATCTAACCGCCATACAGCTGTACCGTGAAGAATAGGAAGCTTGATATAACCCCCCATTGAGAACTGTACAGTCCACTCCATCAACTGTTCCGTTTGTTGTGTCAGTTCCACGTTGTACACTTTGGTAACAGCTCGGTCATAGCCTTCATTGGACCAGGTTTGCTTGATGTAGCGATCGTTATCTGTCGGTGCTCTCCAAATGTTGAACTTAAGCGGTTGTTCAATCATAGGAACACCATTCTTGGATATGTGAACAAAGGTCCCTTTCTCCACATCGAACACATGCCGGAAATCGAATCCGGATATCGTACATAATTGCCCGTCAACGTCCGAACGAAGACTACGACCCGTTCGGGATGTTTGGACAAGTGGAGCCGCCGCCATTGGTGCTTCTAATTCAAATTGCTCAAACGTAACTTCGTGACCTACGGCTGCCCACCTTGTCATTTCCTTTAAGTTACAACTGAAGGTTAGGAGACATGGACCTTTAACGGATTGTGGCCATTCGTACGGTACTGAAATTAGGACAGTTTCATGAGGTGCAGCATCGATCGATGTGATCTGCCCTTGGGCAATCAATAGTCCCTCTGCTTCGAGCTTCCATGAAATCGCAATATGACTTAAGTCACGGAAGTCATACAGATTTGAGACCTCAAAGGTCCCAAGCTTCAAATCGTTACTCTTAATTTTGATCGGTGCGATGACCTTTTTCAATTCCAGCAAGCCTGCATGGGGCTTACGATCAGGTGATACAAGTCCGTCAATACAGAAATTTTTATCATTAGGAGCATCCCCAAAGTCACCGCCATAAGCGAAAAACGGGACCCCCTCTGCAGTCGTCGTCAGAACGCCATGATCGCACCATTCCCACACACAACCACCCATTAATTTCGGGTATTTGTAAATAACATCCCAATAATTTTTCAAATCCCCAGGACCATTGCCCATCGCATGGCTATATTCACATAAGAATAAAGGCTTATGATTGTTCTCATCAGAACCATATTGCTCAACGTACTCTACGGTAGCGTACATTTCGCTTTCCATATCAAGGAAATCTGTATCGGTATGACCCTTATATCTGCGCGCAGCACCTTCGTAATGGACAGGTCTTGATGCATCTCGTTCTCGTGTCCATCGTGCCATTGCCATGTGATTGCGATCATAACCGGACTCGTTACCCATCGACCATATCACAATCGAAGCGTGGTTCTTATCTCGTTCCACCAAACGAATAGCTCTCTCGACAAACGCTTTCTCCCAAGCGGGAATTTTGGTAAGCATGTGATAGTCGCCTGCAAGCAATACGCCATGACATTCCAAGTCCGCTTCGTCGATCACATAGAAGCCATATTCATCGCACAACGCTAGAAAGCGTGGATCATTGGGATAATGGGACGTACGAATCGTATTCACATTATGCTGCTTCATAAGTTTAAGGTCTGCAATCATATGTTGAATAGGAACAGTTTGCCCTAATTCGGGGTGAGAGTCGTGACGATTCACGCCCTTCAGCTTAACAGCCTTTCCATTGATCATGAATACGCCGTCTCGAATTTCAACGGATCGAAAGCCAATTGGGAAACGCAATACTTCACTCCCGCTATACACGTACAAATTGTATAAATACGGTTCTTCTGCATGCCAAAGCTTCGGTTCTTCGACCAGTATCTCCATAGTCACGGTTCCATCAACATGACTGCTACATGTTCCAATAACAACACCCGCTGCATCTTTTAGCTCAGCCCTAACTTCGATAAGACCGTGACTCTCAACCTCACAACGCAAAGTAGCATCACGATAGTTTGATGACAATTCTGGTTTACAGAACACATCACGAATATGATGGGAATCACGAGCAAGCATATACACATCCCTGAATATGCCAGAGAACCGCCAAACATCCTGATCTTCGATATAAGTGCCATCGCACCACTTCAATACCATTACAGCCATACGATTGTTCCCCTGTTTAAGGTAAGGGGATAGATTGAACTCAGCGGGCATTCTGCTACCTTGGCTGTAGCCAACAAATTGACCATTGACCCATAAGTAGAAACAAGAATTTACGCCTTCAAATACAACAACCTTCTCCTTGTCGTTCCACTCTTCTGATACTTGAAACTCCCGCACATAGAGTCCTGCTGGGTTGTCGTTCGGCACAAAAGGAGGATCACACGGAAACGGATATTTAATATTTGTATAATGCAATTGATCATAACCGTTCGTTTGCCAGCAAGAAGGAACGATCAAATCATCCCAACCAGCGGCATCGAAAGATTCGCTGTAGAACTCCTCTTTTACATTCGTTACACTGGTATGATATTGAAATTTCCAACTGCCATTTAATGTTTGGTAAAAGGGGGAACGACCACGTTTGCCAGCTTCTGCTGAGTCAATATCTGCATATGGCATAAACGAAGCTCTCGGTGCCTCTCGATTGACTTGCAGAACATTCAAATCTTCCCAGTATTTCTCGATCTTGATCATATGATTTGTCTCCAATTCTCTTTAAGTATTAGCCCTTTACTGCACCCGCGATGCCTTCCACGAAGTACCTTTGGAATATGATAAACACGACAATTATAGGTATAAAAGATATCGTAACGCCTGCTGCCATGCCTGCAAGATCACTGCCATTATCATGGACAAAGGAATAGATGCCGACCCCAAGCGTACGTAGGTCTGGTCGATGGACGGTGAACACAAGCGGTATAAAAAAACTATTCCATGTGTGAATCATTTGCAAAATAGCCGTAGTAGCCATGACCGGTTTCGCAAGCGGTAACATGACCACTGTGAAGGTTCGAATAAACCCTGCGCCGTCAATTACAGAAGCCTCCTCCAATTCTTTGGGGATTCCTGCGAAATATGTCATAAACAGTAGGATATACAACACATGATTCCCACCGGATTCGGCTAATACCAGCCCCCAGATCGACTTGGAAAGTCCCAGAAAATTAATCAACTGCCAGATGGGAATAATCGTGTAACCACTCGGAATAAACATCGTAGCCGTAATGAAACCGATGAACACATACTTACCTGGAAACGAATATCTTCCAAGTACATAACCTGTTAGCATACAAAGAAAAAGAATAAGCACGACTACCAGCGTTGTAAACACAAATGTGTTGATGAAATACTTTTGGAAATCAGCAATATACCAAGCTTTAGAGTAATTACTAAAATGAAAGGCCTCAATCAGCTGGTCCCACTTACCAGGCAGAAAGAAACTCAGCTGTAACTGCTCTGGCCAAGGCTTGATATTGCCAGAATACATTTCTCTTGTCGTTTTCACCGATGAAGTTACTGCCCATATGACAGGATATACCCATATCAAAGCGATACATAAAAATGAAATGTGCAACAAATAACTACGTATAGACTTCCATCGTATGCTCATTTTTACCCCTCCCCCTAATGGCCCGCTCTGCGTCCGCTGAATTTTTTAACAAGAATACCCAGCAATATGGAAATAATCATCGTTGCAAATCCATATAGGATACCCGCGGCAGATGCGAATCCCATTCTTGGAAGTGATCCCCCCTCGAACGCATACCGATAAATGTATAATGGCACTACATCTGTAGCGAACATCGGTCCGCCATTCGTAAAGGTTCTAACAAGATCAAATACATTTAACGACCAAACCGTTTGGAAAAACGTGATAATTACAAAGAATGGAATCAAGAGTGGCACCGTAATATAGCGGAATTCCTGAAATAGATTAGCTCCGTCAATTTTGGCCGCTTCATATACATCTGCTGGCAAGGTTTGCAGACCTGCAAGCCAATAGATGACTTTAATCCCAAATCCCTTCCAAATGCCCACGAAAATAAGACTTATCATCGCAAGTTTAGGATTCGTCAACCACGGAACTGCCTTGTCAATGATACCAAAATCAAGTAAAACCTTGTTCGCAAACCCATCGGTGGAAAAAATGACATTCATAATAACCCCAATAATGGACATCGTTAACACGACTGGCACAAAAAACATTGTTCGAAAAAACACCTTGAACTTTAATCGTTTACTGTTCAATATTAAGGCTAAAATCAATGAAGAAGGCACAACAATCACCACAAGAAAGAACGTATAAACGAATGAGTTTTTGAAAGCATTCCAGAAATAGCTATCCTTTGCAACCTCTATATAATTGGCTAGACCGATACTTTCAGTTGGCCATCCAATGCCGTCCCACTTGAAAAAGGAAAAATAATACGACGCAAGGATCGGCCAAAGTGTAAACACCAGATACATAACCGTCTGTGGGAGCAGAAACAAGTAGATCCAATAGAGTTGAATCTTGCGTTGTCTCCTTTGTGATGAAATTCCTTTTACATGAGATATTTTCGCTGTATCCATATGTCTATTCCTTTCTTTAAATGTCTGTCTCCTATGTTTGACAAGGGAGACAGACGTTTAATGTCCTCAGTTTTTAAAATCTTTCAACCCATCAAACTGTGGAGCTGCGAAATCTTCTCTCGATACCTTTAACCCCTTGTCCTGAGCTTGTTTAATGGCATCATCAAGACGTTTGTTCATATTTGCGGTATACTTCTGTAATTCTACCTTGACGTCCCCTTTACCCAATAGAGCGGCTTGCATCACTTCCCACCAAGCTGGCTTAGGCTTAGCGATCGCAGCCTCTAGTTTCCTYACTTCGGTAACTTCACTCTTCTTCTCTGGAATTGGTTTCTCAATCACCRTACKGGTGTACGAGTCTGCCAAGTCCTTTAATTCAGGCTTAGGGAAATTCGCCGCAACCTTCGTTACGTCCGGAATAGGTGCAATTAAATAGTCTTCCTTCATTTGGCGCGTGTAATAGTCTTTGGAGCTCAGCCAATCGATCAGCATGGCCGCTTCCTTCGGATGCTTGGTTGTTGATGAAATATAAGCATTCTGATCCGCACTGCTTCCAAGCTGTGTGAACTTCATTCCTGCTTCAGGAGCTGGTACATCCGCAACACCGAAATCCTTCACCTTATCTAATTCAAACTCGAGAACTCGAACAATCCAATGTTGATTGATTGTAAATGCCGCCTGTTTATTGGCGAACACCCCTTGGGCGTCTGTCAATCCCAGTGTCGTTGAATTCGGATGGAGTAATCCTTCCTTATTCATCTTGTTAATAAATTCATATGTTTTAATAACTGCTGGCGAATCATACGCATATCGCCCTTCCTTCAAGTCGAAGCCTTGATCCAACGTGGGTTGATACGGAGTCGCCATAGCCAGCATATCTGTGAAACCATCCGACTCTTTCAACGGCATTACCAAACCGGCAATACCTGTTTTTTCTTTGATCTGCTTGGACATTTGATAAAGCTCATCCCACGTTTTCGGTGGTTTCTCTGGGTCAAGCCCTGCCTTTTTCATAACATCTTTGTTATAGACAAGCTCTCGTCCTTTCTTGGCGACAATGCGTGGGAACGTGTATATTTTGCCATCATTCATATTCGTTCCTTGCAGAAATGTCCCTTCACCAAACCTACTTTTGAAATCAGCTGGGACTAGCC
>NZ_JBFUHL010000028.1:0-72164 GCF_056402415.1 Paenibacillus sp. P4_A9 | reverse complement strand
GGCAACTGTTATGACAATGCCTGTATCGAGGCTTTTCATAGCATCTTGAAGCGTGAATTCATCTACAGCAACCCCAAATTCAAGACGAAACTAGAAGCCCAGCAGAAGCTGTACCGATATCTTGAGTTCTTTTACAACCGGACAAGATCGAATAGCACGATTGGCTACATATCTCCAGCGCTCTTTGAGCAGCTGTATTACCAACGGGTGGTTTAACTAAGCGACGTCCACTTTCTTGACAGAGGAGCACTATCTGCCCTTTTTCTTGCGTGAGGATTGTTTAGGTCCATTTAGTTAGGCAATTAAGGACTAAATACGATTTAATGAGGCGGAGTGTGAGATTAGTTCGGAAATTTCAGACTAATCGATCTTGGGGAGTAATCCAACGGCTCGAGTAGTCGAAATCTAATATAATCGAGAAAAAATTTAGGCACTCCTAGCTTGCTTGACGCCCAGTTATAGGGAAAGATTAAGGAACAGACACAGTTGGCAAAGCTGCTACTACGTGAGCATACTCTTGTAAGGCTTTTTCGCCGCTAGGGGTAAGATGGTAGATACCGCGGCTTTGTCGGATAAACCAACGATAATAGTTTTGCTGCAGAAGCGAGCTGACGTTCATATTGTTCGTGTATTCACGCAGCTTGCGTGGACTCAAAGGACCGTGCTGTTGCATCAGATAGGCGCAGTGAAGCGATTTCTCTCGATACGCTGTCATGAGCTTCTGCTGGGAGCTTCCGCCTACATTATAGTCGCCGCTGCGCTCATGAAATTCGGTCATAAGCTTGCCAGAAGCCCTTTTGTTGGGGCGTAAGGTATAAGGTGTAGGCTCACAGACGAGATCGACTGTGGGCTGTTTGCGTTTGTAGAATTGGACGGTCAATACCCCTAAGCCGAGCATGCGGCAAAGTCGGCGGATCTCCTCCCATTGCAAGCGATGGGGGGCTTTTCCTTTGTTAGGGAGTTCAAAAGCGACATATACGTCCTGCGTAAGCTTCAGTCGTTCAATTCCTTGGACGAGAAGCGGGATATTGAAGCTCTTCTTCAATTCAACAATAACCGGGGGCTCATCGCCTCTTATGGCAACTAAGTCACAGTGCTTAACTTCCCCGCGGACGGTATAGCCACGCTGCTCGAAAAAGCTTTTAATCGGTGCATACAGCTCGGTTTCGGTTTGAATCGGCATGAGGGTCTTTCTCCTCTTTTCGTGCAAAAAGTCTAATAGAATGGCTTTAATTATAACATAGGTTACGCTAGAATAGGTGGAAGAATCACTTGTATGTACAAGCCGGGAGATGATAGATTTGAGTGAATTACTGAATGAATGGTTAGGGAAGAGCTTTGAGTGCGACTGCGGCCAAAAGCATGAGATTCCGATTCACCGTATTGTCATTGAACGAGATGCACTAAGTGAAGCAGTCGGATATGTAAAGGAAACTGGCTATGAGGAAGTGACGCTTGTCGCGGACGTGAATACGTATGCTGTGGCTGGTGAAAAGCTTCGTTCGCTGTTGGAAGATGGGCAGGTGAAGGTTGGCCTTAGCCTGATTCGTGATAACGCGATGGGGGAAGTGGCCGCTGATGAGGAAGCTATCGTTCAGTTGATGCTGGACACATCGACGACTTCTCAAGTATTGCTGGCCGTGGGTACGGGAACGATTCATGACATTGTTCGCTTTGTTAGCCATCGTACGAAACGGCCGTTCTTGTCGGTGCCTACTGCGCCATCTGTTGACGGTTTCGCCTCCGTGGGTGCGCCGCTGATCGTCCGCGGCTTTAAGCAGACGATTCCTTGCTCAGCGCCAGAGGCAATCTTCGCCGACTTGGACATCCTGGCAGCGGCACCGCAGGCGATGATTGCGGCCGGCGTTGGCGATATGCTCGGTAAGCACACCTCGCTCGCGGACTGGTCGCTCGGCCGCGTGCTGCTGGATGAGCACTACTGCGAGCTGAGTGCTCGCTTGACCTTAGAGGCGGTGGAGCTGTGCACCGACCACCTAGAAGAGATTGCGCAACGCACCGAGCTGGGCTTGCGCCGCTTGATGGAAGGCCTGATTCTATCCGGCCTTTCCATGCTCTTGGTCGGCCATTCACGGCCGGCCTCCGGGGCGGAGCACCATCTCTCCCATTATTGGGAGATGGTGCTCCTGCAGCAGCGCCGCCGGGCGCTGCTGCACGGCGCGAAGGTCGGCGTCGCGACCGTGCTCATGGCGCAGCGCTATCAGGCGATGCTGGAGCTCACGGCCGACGAGGCCGCTGCGCGCCTAGCGCAAGGGCAGGCCCCGAGCGCGCAGACGGATGCGGAACGCATCCGGGCGGCCTACGGAGCCATGGCCGAGGCCATCATCGCCGAGAATGCGTCGGCGATGATGGTTGATGCGCGTGCGCTGCAAGCGCGCATCGCGGCTCGTTGGGGCGATGTGCAGAGCATCGCCCGCGCGGTTCCGGTGCCTGAGCAGCTTGCTGCGTGGCTCGCGGCGGTGCAGGGGCCGGCAGCGCCGGACCAGCTTGGCGTGGAGCCAGCGCTGGTGGAGGCGTCACTGCAGGATGCGCTGTTCGTGCGCAACCGGTTTACGATTTTACGCTTGCAGCGGCTGCTGTAAGCGTTGGGGTTTGCGAGCCAACATGCGCCGAGGGCGGCATGTTGGCTTTTTCCTACGCTCCCAACAAGCTACTCTTTATCACCTATCTCCAACATCGAACTAGCTCCATCCAGACCACCTGCCTGTTTCTCGAGTAACTCGTGATTGTCCTCGAAGGATATCCCCCGCTGCATGTCCTCTCAACAACACTACCCAGATGTGGAAGTGGTTGGTTTTCACTTTGCGTCAACCCCTTTGCCCTGTTGTTTTCATGGAGTTTTCAAGGAGTCGGGCGTTTTCCAAAGAGGTACAGGCATATTTGGCGAAAGGAACAAATCCCAATTCTCTTTAAAATTTCGGGCAAGTTATCCCTCTTGGGTGCATAGGATTGTAGTACACAATTCACCATCACGAGCTGACCTATAATTGAAAGGCAGCAGTGAAAGGAGGTACCCATGGACATATTCAAAAGAATTTCAGAGCATCGTACGGAGAAGGATTCATTGAGCTGGACCGGTACGTTCGCGGAGTACATAGAATTGCTTCGCAGTAATCCTGGACTCGCAAGAACTGCGCATTCGAGGGTCTACGACATGATTGCTTCGCAAGGGATCAACGACCAAGTTGGCCACAAATCCTACAAATTTTTCAACCAAGAGATTTTCGGCCTGGATCGTGCCGTTGAGAAGCTGGTGGAAGAATATTTCCATTCCGCTGCCCGTCGATTGGATGTTCGCAAACGTATTTTGTTGCTAATGGGTCCTGTAAGCGGTGGGAAATCCACAATTGTGACGATGTTGAAGCGTGGGTTAGAGCAATTCTCCAAAACCGATTTGGGAGCAGTCTACGCCATCAAAGGGTGTCCCATGCACGAGGAGCCGCTTCATTTGATTCCAATGGAGCTGCGCCCAGAAATCGAGCGCGAGCTCAATGTGAAAATCGAAGGCAGCTTATGTCCATCGTGCCAAATGCGTCTGAAGACAGAGTATAACGGTTGCATTGAAGATGTGCATGTGGAGCGTGTTTTTGTCTCCGAAGAAGGTCGTGTGGGGATTGGTACCTTCAGTCCGTCAGATCCTAAATCGCAAGATATCGCGGACTTAACAGGAAGCATTGATTTTTCGACGATTACAGAGTTTGGCTCCGAGTCTGATCCGCGTGCGTATCGTTTCGATGGCGAGCTGAATAAGGCGAACAGGGGTATCATGGAGTTCCAGGAAATGCTGAAATGTGATGAAAAATTCCTATGGAATTTGCTCTCACTTACCCAAGAGGGTAATTTTAAAGCGGGTCGCTTCGCCCTCATCAGTGCAGATGAGTTAATTATCGCGCATACGAATGAAACGGAGTATAAGTCTTTTATCGCCAATAAGAAAAATGAAGCCTTGCAGTCTCGGATGATTGTCATGCCAATCCCTTATAATTTACGCGTATCAGATGAAGAAAAAATTTACACTAAGCTTATCGGACAGAGTGATATGTCCCACATCCATATTGCACCGCATGCGCTGCGTGTAGCCGCGATCTTCTCGATACTTACGCGTTTGAAGGAAACGAAGAAGCAGGGTATGGATTTGGTCAAAAAAATGCGTATGTATGACGGTGAAGTTGTCGAAGGCTACAAAGAAGCTGATCTGAAGGAAATGCAAAATGAATACCAAGAAGAAGGCATGAGCGGAATTGATCCGCGGTATGTCATTAACCGAATTTCAAGTGCCTTGATCCGCCAGGATCTCCAATGTATTAATGCCTTAGATGTGCTGCGTGCACTGAAGGATGGGCTGGATCAGCATCCATCGATTACCAAGGATGAGCGGGAGCGCTTCCTCAATTTCATCTCCGTTGCTCGTAAGGAATACGACGATATTGCCAAGAAGGAAGTGCAGAAGGCGTTCGTATACTCTTTTGAAGAGTCAGCCAGAACGATTTTCGATAACTACTTGGATAATATTGAAGCCTATTGCAACTGGGGTAAAATTAAAGATCCGTTAACCGGCGAGGAGATGGATCCAGATGAGCGCCTCATGCGTTCCATTGAAGAGCAGATTGGTATATCAGAAAATGCGAAAAAAGCATTCCGCGAAGAAATATTGATCCGCATCTCTTCCTACTCACGCAAAGGCAGAAGATTTGACTACAGCTCTCACGAACGCCTGCGTGAAGCAATTGAGAAAAAGCTATTCGCTGATCTGAAGGATATCGTTAAGATTACGACCTCAACGAAAACACCAGATGAGAAGCAACTGAAGAAAATTAACGACGTTTCGAAACAGTTGATCGATGAGCATGGCTATTGCCCAGTGTGTGCCAATGAATTGCTGCGGTATGTTGGAAGCTTGTTGAACAGATAGGCTAAGATGCATGAAACCAAAGACCTGAGTGGGTGACGACCCCTTAGGTCTTTTTTACCGTGAATAGGATGCTGATTCGTGCCTAACATGTAATCTTGTAGGGATCATTTGATATTTTTCGAGTCTTTATCTTTTTGTGGACATTCTGTGAACATCAGGCAGCGTTATTAATTTTGTATGTAAGATTAAGTTTATGGAGGATTCAACCATATCGTTTTGTGTATTTCTTATTGAATACATTGATTTATTGTCGTAATTTGTCGGAATAACTGGTTTTTTATCGTATTCTAGTTAAAATTGAGGAAAACGAAATGATTTTACTAGTTTTATATAAAATTCTGACATATTACAAGTATTAAATTATGATAAATTTTCAATAAAAATAGGCCAAATGGTAACATCTGATTGTTTATTGAGGTAGGCAAGGATTGGCATCTATGATAAACTTTGATAAAGAGCTTTATGGTGAATAGTGATAATTATTGATGTTTTTTGTCGTAATTTTACGAAAATAGTCCTAGAGGTTGGCGATTCCAATGATTGATATTCATAGTCATATACTACCAGATCTCGACGACGGTGCACTTGATTTGGAACAAGCCATTCAAATGGCCAGACAAGCTGTTGATCAGGGGATCCAAGCTGTGATTGCAACCCCGCATCATCACAATGGCAGATACATGAATGACGCTAGCTTCGTCAACGATCAGGTTAAAACGTTTCAAGAGGAACTAATTCAACGCAAGATTCCGCTTCGCGTACATGCTGGGCAAGAAATCCGCGTATACCGGAATCTAATTGAAGATATAGAGACGAAACGATCAAGCACGTTGAATGGTTCCCGTTATATGCTGATAGAGTTTCCTTCTGATCGCATATCATCCGGGATTGAAGATACTTTTCATGAGCTGTTCTTAATGGATATCGTGCCGATCATTGCACATCCAGAGCGGAATCGGGAAATCGTGGAGAATCCATTGAAACTCCTTGAGTTAGTTCGACTCGGCGCGTTGACACAAGTGACTGCACATGCTTTGCTCGGCGAATTTGGTAGATCCATTCAGGCCTTCTCCATGGATTTATGCCGGAATAACTTGACTCACTTCATTTCGTCTGATGCACACAACACAACCAATCGCGGATTTGCGCTTGCACAGGCGTATGAGATTGTGCGTAAGGAACTTGGCCAAACATATGTGAGTACCTTTCAAAACAATGCCAACAGGGTCATACATAACCTATCGATTGAAACACTTTCCCCTGTCTGGTCGAAACCGAAATGGTTTCAGTTTTGGAAATCCAAATAAAGAAACACAATAAATTGATGAGGTGAATTTTAGCATGACGATGAAAAAGAAAGTATCTGTAACGACGTTAGCAGCAAGCATCATGTTTGCTTCCATTGCTGGACTTCCATTAAGCGAGCAAGGCCTAGCTAATAAACTAGGTATTTCAGTAGGAGCGGCTTCTGCAGCAGTAGCTCCTGTGACAGTTCCTGCTTCCGTGTTGACTAAATTGGCAGGACTTCACAATGAGCTTGCTAGGGATACGCAAGGGTTCAATGATACGAAAGATGTTAGAGATCTGGTTGCGGCTCAAACAATTACACCCGCTCAGATGAAGACTCTCCTTGGTGATGTTTGGACTAAGCTAGAACAGCCGGGTGTAGATGTTACTTCAATATTTGCACTAATCAATGGCTTGGATCTGTTCTATGACGATGCGGGAACAACGATTGGTACGATTATTAATACGCCAAGTGTTCGTAATGCCGTTAATGTTTTGTTCCATAGCGTTGATCCTACTACAACATTAACAAAGCAAGACGTAATGGACTATCAAGAGGCTGCTTTTGATGCATTGGAAGCTAATAAAACTGAGTTGCTACTCAGCGTTGCTCAAGCTTTCTCCTCCGGTGGTACTTTGGATTCGATTAAAGGTGCTTTGAATACCATTGTAACTACCAAGATTTCTCAGGATCTTCTTCTCAGCAAATTCTTAACGCATTACCATCTTACTCTGAATGATCTTGATACTGCGCAGAACAACATTGCGAATGCGCTAGGTGAGAAAGCAATCTCAGCTAGAACGGCCATCGAATCCGCTGGCATCCGATATTTGTTGAAAGATAAATTAGCGTATACGCCAGGCACAGTGACTTCGACATCTGTTGGCGTAGGAACTTTGAAATTATCTGGAATTGATTTAACTAATTATTTAACTTTAACTTGGAGCGCAGTTGGAACTGGCGTGAAAGTTGCAAGTAATCAACTCGTACTTGACGGCGTGACTAGTGGTAGTCGTACTGGTGTTCTTCAAGCTCATTCAAAATTTGACCTATTGCTATACATCTCAGATAGCTACACGTTGACGGCAACAACGACAACAACGACAACTCCAAACCCGGATCCATCAACACCCACAGGTACAGAAATACCTCTTAAAAATCTTGCAGAACAAGGCTTGAAAGACCTTCAAAAAGAGCTTGTAGGCGCTTCGGAAGAGAAGAAAAAAGAAATTTTCCAAAAAGCACAAGATGCAGTGAAGAACGCACTTCAAGAATTGGCGATCCTAGATCTTAGCTCATCAATTAAAGTTGTAGGCGATACAGCTACTCCAACTATCAATGTTGCTGACATATCCGCGAAGTTGAAAGATATCGCTGACAAAGCGAAAGCACTGAACGATCAATTGAAATTATTGAATCCAAATGCACCAACAGAGAAAATAACATTGAAATTGGATTTCGGTACAATTACAGCGAAAACAACGGAAGTTCCGCTGACGAAGGCACTATTTGATGAAGCTATTGCTAATGGTGTTGAGAAAGTGGATATTTCCATGAATGGTCTTACATTGGGCGTAAGTCCAAGTGAGTTCGGTGCAGACACGACGCTTAAAGTAACGAACCAAGATGCGAAAGTGGCAACAAGTGTAACACAACTGCCTGTGGCATCTGGCGTATACGAGTTTGAATTTACATCGGGTGGTAATAAAGTAAGCAGCTTTACTACGCCAATCGAAGTAACGATTCCAGTGCCGAACGGCAATAAATTCGATACCGAGTTATTGTCCCTAGCCAAAATCGTAGATGGCAAATTAGAGTTCTACGGTGGAAGCTACAGCAATGGCGTACTGAATGCAGTTCGTAATGGTTTCTCCACATACACAGTTGTAGAGAATAATGTTACTTTCGGCGATACAGCATCTGTTAAAGCTTGGGCTGGCAGACAAATTCAAGTAGCCGCGGCAAAAGGTATTCTTGAAGGTCGTGGAGAGCAAACATTCGATCCGAATGGATGGGTAACCCGTGCTGAATTTGCGAAAATGATCGTGAAAACTTTCGCCTTGGAAGATGGGACTGCAACAGAAAGCTTCAACGATGTGAATGATTCCGATTGGTTTAAAGTTTATGTCGCGTCTGCTGTAAAGAATGGCATTGTGAACGGCAAAGAAACAGGCAAATTTGACCCGAACGGGCAAATTACACGTGCTGAAATGGCAGTTATGTCTTCTAGAGCGTTGGCACTTAAAGGTGTATCTGTAGATCCAGCTAAGGTGGATGACATCCTGAAAGGATTTACGGATGCAAGTACAATCAACGTATCATTGAAAGATGGCGTAGCTCTTGCGGCAAAAGAAGGCATTATTATCGGCGAAGAAGGCAATGCATTTAACCCAAATACGAACTCAACTCGTGCCCAAGCGGCAGTAGTCATTTATCGTTTATTGAATAAATAAGAAATAAGTTCATTGAGGAACCCTCTTCTTATAAATGGAGGGGGTTCCTTGAACTTTCACAAGGATTGACAGACAGGACACGGAGGTAAAGGAATGGAACTGGAACTGGATTTAAAGGATTACTTGAAAATTTTGCGTAAAAGGGTGTGGATGATAGTTACCATCGTTTTATTAGCTACGATAGCAACAGGAGTGGTTAGTTATTTTTTCATGCAACCTGTCTATGAAGCTTCAACGAAACTAATCGTGAATAAATCGAATGATCAAGTTGGTTTATCCCAAGTCGACATTAATACAGTGACTGTGAATATTAGACTGATTGACACATATAAAGAAATCATTAGAACTCCCAGAATAATGGATAAAGTAGTTGCCGATTACCCGAATTTGAATATAAGCGCAGAGCAACTTGTCAATAAGGTGAAAGTAAGCTCAGTTAACAATACACAAGTTATGACCCTTATCGTACAAGATGAGTCGTATGAGAGAGCGGCAAGCATAGCGAACGCGGTGTCAATCGTTTTCCAAAGTGAAATCCCTAAGATCATGAAAGTGGATAATATCTCGTTGTTGAATGAAGCAAAGGATTTCGAGCATCCGGTACCTGTGAAACCCAATAAAAAGTTAAATGTTGCAATCAGCCTTGTTGTATCACTCATGATCGCTTTAGGTATAACTTTTCTGTTGGAATTTTTGGACGATAAATTAAAAACAGAGGCAGAAGTTCAGCAGTATTTAGGACTGCCAACTTTAACGATGATTACAAAGATGAGATCAGAAGATTTGCAGAATAATCATAGTAAACAAACGAATAAACAAAGAGTGGGGGGACAATCAGATGTCAAACTTAGCCAATAAAAGACCCATTATCACACATCAGAATCCCAAATCGCCCATTTCTGAAGCATATAGAGCGCTAAGAACCAACATCCAATTCTCATCGATCGATGAAGAATTGAGAATTATGATGGTCACTTCGGCAGGACCTGGAGAAGGGAAATCAACAACGCTTATCAACCTAGCAGTAGCCTATGCTCAAGCGGATAAAAAAGTATTAGTGATTGATGCGGATCTTAGAAAACCCACCATGCATCATACGTTAATGGTCACCAATCGCTTGGGCCTAACCAATTTATTGACGAATCAGATCTCCATTGACAAAGTTGTGTTGGAAACGTTCGTTCCAAATTTATACGCCATTACTTCTGGCCCAATTCCTCCTAACCCATCTGAAATTCTGGCTTCCAAAAGGATGGTTAGTCTTCTGGATGAACTTAAGGAGCAATTCGATATCATTCTGATCGATACTCCGCCTGCAATCGCCGTAACAGATGCCCAGATCATAGCCACACGCGCGGATGGCGTTATTTTGGTCGTCGATTCGGATAAGGTGAAAAGAGACATAGCACTCAAAGCGAAACAAAATCTTGAAAACGTACGAGCAAGAATACTTGGCGTTGTTCTTAACAATGTAGATCGAAAAAACAAGGATTCATACTATTACTATTACTACGGTGAAAGTAAATAAGTTTGATGTGTTTAGCTTGTTTGTGAATATTATAAATGTAATTCAGTTCAGGTAATACCTACTGTACCTTTATCACTGTAGATACTCGTTCATGCTGTGGGTGCTTGCCGCCTTAGATGTTTATCGTCAATGGTGTGGAGTGAGGTGGGGTTCAATGCCCCATATTTTTTTGTTAAAAAATCGAGTCGTGTTGTTTTCGCGGAAGACAACATGCCTGGCTTTTTTAATGCTTTGTTAATAAAAAATAGAGAAGTTATAGAAAAAATGGAGGGATACATATGGAGGGAAAAGTAAGAAAAGCTATCATTCCCGCAGCAGGCTTAGGAACTAGATTCTTACCGGCAACGAAAGCGATGCCTAAGGAAATGCTTCCCATTGTTGACAAGCCTACCATTCAATACATCGTTGAAGAGGCTGTTGAATCAGGTATTGAGGATATCATCATCGTGACTGGTAAAGGGAAACGGGCTATCGAAGATCATTTCGATAACGCGTTTGAACTAGAATATAACTTAGCGGAAAAAGGAAAGCTCGAGCTTCTAGAAAAGGTAGTAAGATCATCCAAAGTAGACATTCATTATATACGGCAAAAAGAAGCCAAAGGATTAGGGCATGCCGTATGGTGTGCACGCCGTTTTATTGGTAACGAGCCTTTCGCAGTTTTACTTGGCGATGATATCGTGAGCGCGAGTACTCCTTGCTTGAAACAACTCATGAAGCAATATGACATTACCCAATCTTCCGTGATTGGTGTACAACCAGTATCCGATCAAGAAACCAAACGATATGGCATTATAGACCCGATTAGTAAAGAAGGAGACTTATATCGGGTCCGAAACTTTGTAGAGAAGCCAGCACCTGGAACCGCGCCATCCAATCTTGCGATCATGGGACGTTACATTCTTACTCCTGAAATATTTGAGTTTCTCGATCGTCAAGAGAGTGGTGCTGGTGGAGAAATCCAGCTGACAGATGCCATCAGTAAATTAAACGAAATCCAGAAGGTATATGCTTATCATTTTAATGGAATTCGCTATGATGTGGGTGAGAAGCTTGGATTTATTCTTACGTCATTAGAATTTGGTCTAAGAAATGATGAGCTTAGAGATCCTTTACTACAAGGAATAAAAGAACTTATACAAAGAGAAATGTCACCCCGCGCAATTAGGTAGGAGGATCTAAATGTCGAATCTATTTAATGAGACACCGTTAATAGATAAAAACCAATACTTTAAGAGGACCACTGTGAATATAGCAGAAAGTCCGAATTTTTATTACTTGTTTACTAAACGGTTATTGGACATCATGGGTGCGAGTGTAGGATTAATGCTTTTATTCCCCTTGTTTCTAATTACTGCTGCACTGATAAAGATTGAAGACCCGAAAGGGATTGTATTTTTTTATCAGCAGCGAGTAGGTAAACATGAGAAGCTATTTAAAATGTATAAATTCAGATCCATGGTATCCAATGCGGAAGAGCTCCTAGCAAGCTTACTAGAGAAGAACGAGATCGAAGGACATATGTTTAAAATGAAAGAAGATCCACGGATAACTAAAGTCGGTAAATTTATTCGAAAAACCAGTATAGATGAGCTTCCTCAGCTTTGGAATGTTTTAAAAGGGGATATGAGTTTAGTGGGTCCAAGACCACCGCTTACCCGCGAGGTTGAGCAGTATAACAGCTACCATAAGCAGCGATTGCAAGTTACACCAGGATGCACTGGGCTTTGGCAAGTTAGCGGAAGAAACAACGTGGGTTTTGAAGAAATGGTTGAGTTAGATTTGCTGTATATATCTAAAAGAAGCTTCATTATTGACTTGAAAATAATATTTAAAACAATGTTTATGTTACTTGGATCAAAAGATGCATTTTAGTGAAAGGATAAGTGGGAAATTACATGAATAAATTAAAATTATGTGTTGTAGGTTTGGGGTATATTGGTTTACCTACAGCAAGTTTACTGGCAACTAAGGGTTACAATGTTCATGGTGTAGATATTAATGAAAATGCAGTTGCAATGATAAACAATGGTCAGGTACATATATATGAGCCAGATCTGGATATTCTAGTTAAGGCTGCAGTGCAAAGTGGAAAACTGAAAGCATCAACGAAACCAGAAGAGGCTGATATCTTTATTATTTCTGTTCCAACACCGTTTAAGGATGGATTTAAACCTGATTTAACGTTCGTAGAAAGTGCATCTAGAGCAATAGCACCTTATATAAAAGCTGAAGATTTAGTTATTTTGGAATCCACAAGTCCAGTAGGTACTACAGAAAAAGTGGCGCAATGGATCTTGGAAGAAAGACCAGAATTGACCGTTTCGGAAGAAATGAATTTACAGTGTGACAGATTTTATGTTGCTCACTGCCCTGAAAGAGTGTTGCCTGGTCATATTTTAAAAGAATTAGTTGATAATGATCGGATTATTGGCGGTATTAATCAATTATCTACAACTAAAACAGTCGAGTTTTATCGTCAATTTGTAAATGGTAAAATTTTAGAGACAAATTCAAGGACAGCAGAACTAGCAAAACTAACAGAAAATTCCTTCCGTGATGTGAATATTGCATTTGCTAATGAATTGTCCATGATCTGTGATCACTTGGATATTAATGTATGGGAACTTATAGGTTTAGCTAATCATCATCCTCGGGTGAATATTTTGAAGCCTGGCCCGGGCGTAGGAGGTCATTGCATTGCGGTAGATCCATGGTTTATCGTAGATGCAGCTCCTGAGCAAGCTAAATTAATTCAGACAGCTCGGATTGTAAATGATAATAAACCAGGTTATATAGTCGAAAAAGTTAGAGCGAAGGCCGAGCGGTTTAAAGATCCGGTAATTGCTTGTTTAGGTCTTTCCTTTAAAGCAAATATTGATGATTTGAGGGAGAGTCCGGCTGTAGAGATTGTAGAGCATTTGTCGAGAATGAACATCGGACAGTTGTATGTTGCTGAGCCTCATGTTAGCAATTTACCCAAGAAGCTTGAAATGGAGAATATTACTTTGACATCTACAGAGAATGCTATCCGTTCCTCAGATATTGTGTTGCTTTTGGTAGATCATAGGACGTTCGGTTCGATCGACCGAAATTTGCTTAAGGAAAAGATTGTAATTGATACGAGAGGGTTTATTGAGTGAAAAAGTAGTTGCTAGGAGGAGCTAATGTCAGGTCTAACCTATAAACTTAAAAAAATGCGGAAAATGCCATTAAATGTAATTTTTGTGAAAATCGCATCGAAATTAATGATTCCAATTCAAAGCCTTGTCAGAAGAAACATCCCAATAAATCTTAAAGATCAATATTTCCAGGATTTTTATCCGAGTTGTAACTTTGTTTTCGATTCAGATAATAAGGAATTCTATGTAAGCAAGTTAAAAATTCTAGGTTTAGAAAGAGAAATTATTCAAGATGCTGATAGAATATGTGAGCATATTTTTGATGTACTTGGATCAGGTGAGAGTCATCTAGGAGAGAAATTACATTGGAATCAAGATTTTAAAAGTGGATTTATATGGGAAAATAAGTATTATAAACAAATTAAGATTATTGATTTAAATAATAATGCGGATGTAAAGATCCCGTGGGAATTGTCCAGATTTCAGCATCTACTAACTTTAGGTAAAGCATACTGGCTTACAAATAATGAAAAATATGCTGTAGAATTTATGGAAGAAGTAAAGGATTGGATAGAACAGAATCCTATCGAAATGTCTGTTAATTGGACCTGTACGATGGATGTGGCAATACGAGCTGTTAATTGGATTGTTTGCTATAACTTTTTTAAAAGTTCAACTTCAATTAGTAAAATGTTTTGGATCAACTTTGATAAAACTTTGTACTTGCATGGGAGATTTATTATTAAAAATTTGGAAAATCATAATAACATTACTGGTAATCATTATTTGTCAAATATCATTGGACTTATATGGCTAGGTATTTATTATGGGGGGTGTAATGTCAACGATCGACAGGCTGACAATAATCCAAACAATTGGTTAACTTTTGGTTTAAATGAATTGCAAAAGGAAATATTTGTTCAAACAAACGAGGACGGAACAAACTATGAAGCATCTACTTCTTATCACCGTCTTGTAACAGAAATGTTTTTAATTACCACAGTAATGTGCAATAAAAATAATATCAATTTTTTAGCTGAGTATGTGAATAGATTGGAGAAAATGTGTGAGTTTATTATGAATCTCACCAAACCTAATGGTTTATCCMCTTTAATTGGGGATGCAGACGATGGAAGGCTTGTGATCTTTTCAAACTATTCATCTTGGGTAAGAAACGATTTTCGACATTTGTTGGCTATTGCTGGTGAATATTTTAATAGAAATGATTTCAGATATATCGGTAGAGTGTTTCAAGAAGATGCTTTATGGGCTATAGGGGATTATAAAGAAGTTGATGATGATCCTATAAAGTTGGTTTCCACAGCTTATAAGGATGGTGGCTACTTTTTTCTACGAAATGACAGGATATACTGTTGTATTAGATGTGGAGAGCTCTCCTTTAGGGGAAGAGGAACACATAGTCACAATGATCAACTTAGTTTTGAATTAAATGTAGACGGCGAAGATGTTATCGTAGATCCAGGCGCTTATGTTTATACTGCAGATTATAAAAAKAGGAACTTATTCAGGTCAACGGAAATGCACAATACTATTCAAATTGAGCGTTTTGAACAAAATAAAATTGAGCAATTTCAGCTATTTTTAATGGAAGAAGAGACTTTTGGAAAGTGTGAGAAATTTGGAGAGAATGTGTTTGTAGGACATCATGATGGGTATGTGAAAAAATGTGGAACGATTCACAGGAGAGAGATTAAGTTATCAAAGAATAATTTGGAAATTACTGATTGGTTAATTGGAGATAGTGTCCACAACTTCAAAAATAGACTTTTTTTGGAACCGGAAATAAATGTGGCTATACAAAAGGAGAATATTGAGATCCATGCTGGGAAAACAAAAATAAAGATCAGAATTGAACCTCTATCATTACTTAGAGTTGGGGAAAGCCAAATATCGAGAAAATATGGTTGTTTGGAGACAAGTCGGTATTTAGAGACAGAAAGTAGGGCAAAAACTCAAAAAAACACATTTTCTTTTTAATCAAACTTATGTTATCTGGTAGGGGGTAAAAATGATTAACCAAATAATTAAGAAATTACCATACAGTATTGTACAACTACTTAAATTTTTTCGAGATCTGGTACCGGACTATTATCGATATGGAGAAACTTTCAGAACAACCTTTATAGAAGCTAATGCAAATCAATTTAAAACAAGTCAGGATCAAATCGATTTTCAAAGAAAACAACTACAAATATTATTGAAGTTCTCCTATGAATATGTGCCTTACTATAAGCGAATATTTGATGAAAGAGGCCTGAAACCGGACGATATAAAAAATATAGAGGATTTATCAAAACTTCCTTATTTAACGAAGGAAATCATTCAAAATAACTTTGAAGAACTGATTGCTACAAATATAAATAGAAACAAGTTGGTATATCTAACAACCGGAGGATCTTCCGGAAATCCACTTGGTTTCTACGAAGAAAAAAAAACTGCGAATTCTAGAGAATGGGGATTTGTAGCACATTTGTGGTCGAGAGTGGGCTATGATGTAAAGAGAAGCAATAAATTTGTAATATTGCGGGGTAATAAAGTAAAAAAAGATATCGTAGAACGTAATGGCCGGAGTCTGGTTTTGTCTTCTTACCATTTGACTGAAAAAAATATGAATCGCTATATAAAAGAGATTAATAAATATAATCCAGATTATATTCAAGCATATCCTTCATCTATGGAACTATTAGCTTCTTTTGTGTTGGATCAAAATATTGATATAAATATAGGTAATTTAAAAGCCATATTGTGTTCATCAGAAAATTTATATCAGTATCAAAAAGAAAAAATTGAACAGGCATTTAAAGTACGGGTGTTTAGTTTTTATGGACATACAGAACATTGCTGTATTGCAGGTGAATGCGAAAAGAGCGATTATTACCATATTCAAAGTGAGTACGGGATTGTTGAATTGATTAATGAGGAAGGCCAAGTTGTTAAACTTGAGAATGAAAAAGGTGAAATTATTGCGACTGGTTTTAATAACTATGTTATGCCTTTTATAAGATACAAGACAGGGGATATTGCAATAAACACCAATAACACGTGTGAATGTGGTCGAAACTATAAAGTGATACGTGGAATAGAGGGGAGGGAAAATGACCAAATCATCAGCAAGAGTGRGGCAAAAATCTCATTGACAGGGATAATATTTGCTCAGCATTTCCTTGCATTTAGTAAAATCAAGAAAATACAACTAGAGCAGCATGAAACTGGGAAAGTGATCGTAAAGATTATCGAGAAAGAATTGCTTAGTGAAGAGGATAAGCAAGAAATTAAATATAAAATGGAAAGTGCAACTAAAGATGAACTTGAAGTGCAGATTATTTGCGTTGATGAAATTCCATTAACAATGCGAGGCAAACACAAAATGTTAATACAGCATTTAAAATTTTAGTTATTCGATATCACTGAATCTAAAACGACTTATTAAATGAGGTAGAATCTAAGTATGAAAATTACTATGTTTGGCCCATTTCCTCCACCAATAGGTGGAATATCGATTCATCTTAAAAGGATGAAACAATATCTAGAACATTTGGGTATTGAGTGCAACATCTATAATGAATGTAAATGGGAGGATGTCTCTAATCGAATATATCCTATAAAAAACTATAAGAGTTTCATATTCAGGATTCCTTTTATAAAAGCTGATATCCTTCATTTTCATTCTATTGATGTACGAATAAGAATACTTATGGGTTTTTATAAGATATTAGGTAAAAAGGTCGTGTTGACTGTTCATGGTGAGAGTTTATTAGATCAACTTCAAAACTTGAGGTGTTTTACTAGATTTGTTTTATTATGGAGTTTGAAGAAAATCGACAAAATCATTTGTGTCAATGACGCAAATACAAATCAATTGATCAAGTTAGGATTTAGCCCGAATAAGGTGACAACAATTGCAGCCTATGTAAATCCCTTTGAAAACAAAGTAGATAGTCAAATGATTCCTAAACAAGTTTGGGACTTTATTGATGAGAAGGATTTTATAATATGCGCTAATGGATGTATTCGCTTTTACAAGAACGAAGATTTATATGGCATTGATTTATTGATTGAATTGATAAGAAAATTAGTTCAAAACAATATAGAAGTTAGAATGGTAGTTGCTGTGTTAGATGTAGTTGGGCAGAATGAAAGAGAAAGAAATTATTATAAAAGTATTAAAAATAAGCTGACAGATAATAATTTAGAAGGCAAAGTATTACTTTATGAGGTAAATGATTCAGAGTTTTATCCGATCGTAAAAAAATGTAATTTGTTTATACGACCAACAAATGTTGATGGATATGGTGTTTCAATAGCTGAAGCCATTTATTATAACATTCCTTCTATTGCCAGTGATGTATGTCGAAGGCCAGAAGGAACCGTTCTTTTTAGGTCCAGAGATTTAGAAGATTTGTATAGTAAAACTGTAGGTATTATTGATAATTACGATGTGGAAGTTGAAAAATTAAAATATATACCTATTAAAGATAATACAGAGCCCGTCTTAGAAATCTATAAAGCATTAAGTAAAGGGAAACTATAGGTATGAATAGGTCTGTGGTATTTAAAAAGAAATTGCTGAGGGAAATCACTCTTGTCCTTAATAAGATCATGAATGTTGGTTTCCTTCATCTATTATCTTCCAATATTTTACTGCAGTTTGCAGGATTCGGGGGACAGGTTTTTCTAACAAGATTTCTCTCTGCCGAAGATATTGGTCGTATAAGAGTGTTGCAATCTTTTTTGGGAATAATATTAATCATTGCAACTTTAGGAATAAATACAGCTATTCTAAGATATTGTTCTGAGAATATTGAACAGGAAAAAAAGCAAAAGCTCTTTAATGTCGGAATAAAAATCAATCTTATTATATCAATTGTAGTAGTCACAATGGTTTATATATTATCTGAATTTAAGGTTTTTTCTGAGGAGTCTACTATAAACACTGCGATGCAAGTGTATATATTTCAATTGCCTTTCTTGGTTATTAGCGGTGTGGTGATAAACTATCTTCAAGCTCAAAAAAAAATTAAAACTATATCTAAAATACAAAGTTTGTCGAAAATTTTAGTAATTCTAGTGAGTTCTATTTTCGCATGTATTTTTGGGTTTATGGGTTATGTGGTCGGAATAATGGTTTCTAATGCATGCACTTTTGCATTAATAGTTCCATTAATAAAGGATGAATTGAAAAAATTCAGATCTTCACAAATCACTAAATCTGAAGTGAGACAATTGTTAAATATAGGGAGATTTGCTTTTTTAGCTAATTTATTGAGTCAATTTGTACTTTCGTTAAACATTATAATGGCGAACTATCTTATTGGGGATAAGGAACAAATTGGATATTATAGTATAGCACAATTAATTATCACTACTTTAATGATGATCCCATTTACTTTAAACCAAATTATGGTTCCTTACCTATCTGAACAATCTAATAACATAGATAAACTTATTGGAATCCTTAAAGTTTATCAAAAGAGAATGAGAATTATTACTACGGTTGTAGCATTTCTTGCTTATTTTACTATTCCCATTTTAATCCCTATCGTTTTTGGAAAACAATACAATGAATCAATCGTTGACTTCAAAATTTTACTGTTGGGATTAATATTTTGGAGTTTGTATTCCCCTAAAGGAGTTACATTATTAAGTATAGGAAGGATTGATCTTAATTTCTATACTAGCCTGTGGTCTTTCGGTACCAATATCATATTAAATTTTATTATGATTAAACAGTATGGTATGACTGGTGCTGCAATTGCCAACTCTGTAACATATTTTATAACGTATTTTATAAATAATTTTTACTATAAGAAATATATCATTAATGCAACAAAAAAAGTAATAATAGCAGAATAAGGTGTTTATATTAATCCTTAAGTATATGAAACGGGAGGATATCAAAAATGGATGCATATAAGTTATATATTAAAGCGAGGAAACAGTATTTAAGGGGACATATATTCCGAGCGAAATTAATAACAAAAATTAACTTTATAATACACAATTCATATATTCCATATACTGCAGAGATAGGAGAAAACTCTCGATTTGGATATGGAGGAATTGGAGTAGTCATTCATTCTAATTCAATAATAGGATCTAATTGTACAATTGGGCAAAATTGTACTATAGGAGGCAGAACAGGCCATGGTGGTCCACCTGTAATAGGAAACAATGTATATATAGGGCCGGGAGCACGGTTATTGGGCAAATTTATAATTGGTGATAACGTAGTGATCGGGGCAAATGCGGTTGTCATATCTGACGTACCGAGTAATTGTGTAGTAGCTGGGGTGCCGGCGAGGATTATTAAAACAAATGTTGAAAATAAGGAAAATGTAAACAGTTATTAATGCCTGAAAGATAAGACTGCATATACAATCAAAGCAATAAGTTATCATTTTTTTATAGTAAATCAAATTGGGGAGTAATTTCACGAGGATGAACTCAATGAGGCATTTTAATTCTGACAAAACGATAGTAGGAAAATATGCTGTAATATTTTTTATATGCTTGTTTTTTTTCAATGAGACGACACGAGGTTTGATGCCTGGAAAAAGCGGCTATGTGAATGTACTATACTTGGTTGTTGGCAGCATATTTTTAATAAAACATCTAGTAAAAAAACAGATCAATTTCATCGTTTTTTTTATTGTGAGTTTATTCTCAGCAATCGTATTAATGAATGGTAAAATTTCATTAAATTATTCTACAGTCAATATTGTTTTAACAATAACTTCTTTAATATTGCCCTTACTTTTCATATGCATACGTGTAAATAGAGAAGAGGCTATTGCTATATTGGGAAGATTCTTGAAATGGTTTAATATTCTGATAACAATATTGTTAGTTGTCGGAATGACAGATTATGTTACGAATAGTTCCATACAAATGTTTCTAGCTTCAACAATTTTTCAAGGAAAATGGATGGATGATCTCATACGCCTTGAGAATTCAACAGGAATTTATAGRTACTACTCATTTATAGGACACCCATTAACGAATGCCAGATACTTTTTGGTATTCTTTATTCTCAATAATATATATGTCAGGAATAGTAATCAATATCTTCTTAATCGTTATTTTATCATAATTGTAACATTGCTTGGGTTGGTATTGAGTGGAAGTAAAACAGCCATGTTGCTTGGAGTCTTATTAATCATTTTTTGTAGCAACATAACGAAATATAAGTGGTTTTTTTATACTATAGTAATAATATTTTTGTTTGTTTTCTACAATACGCCTTTATTTCAAGAAAATTTAATGCAAAGATATGCAGATGGTGTTTCAAAAGGTGACCTTTCAACAGGAAGAAATGAAATGATCGAACTATTAATTGATAAAGGTGGAGAACTACCTAATATATTCTTAGGTGGAGGATATGGATATTCTAGGATGGTAGCAAAAAGCTTGAACGGCGGTATTTTAAACTTTGAATATCCTTCAATTATGCTAGCTTATGATTATGGTTATTTTAATACGATCATCATTTATATTTGTATACTCATCTATCCGATTATTATTTTTCTGAAATATAGAGATATTTTAAGCTTATTTTCTTTTATTGCACTTACAGTAATGGTTAACGGTAACAATGGTTTAGCTAATTTAGATGGCGATAGTATGGCACAACTATGTTTCATTGTTTTGATTATGAAGAGTATAAGTCAACGGAAAATTCAAAACTATCCGAATAAAGAAGGTATAGTAAATCAGCACTTTGCGAAGAAAGATGTTGTACCCAAATAAAGTATAAATCATCGTATTAAGAGAAATTAATTTAGGAGGTAGATATACATGGGGGGGAAATCAGCATTAGTTAGTGTTATTATTCCTTATTATAATAGTGAAGGTACAATCTTCCGTGCTTTAGAATCGGTTCGCGATCAAATTTACCAGAATTATGAGATTATTATCATCAATGATGGTTCGAAAGATAATGGCTGTCAAATCGTAAATAGATATATACAACAATATCCGGACATAACCGTAAAGCATGTTAGCCAAGAAAACAGTGGTCCATCAAAAGCGCGTAATAAAGGCATCGGATTGGCAAAAGGAAAATATATCGCCTTTTTAGATTCAGACGATACTTGGGAGCCTGATAAACTTGAATATCAAATCGGATATATGGAAAACCATCCTGATGTTGTGATATCGGGTACAAATTACTTTTATGGTTCGGGAAATTCAGATGAAATGCTCAAATACCAGTTAACACCAGAAATAATAGAAGCCAATTTCAAATCAATGCTATTTAAAGTTTTTTTCTGTATGTGTACAGTAGTCATTAGGAGAGATATTATCATACAGGATCAGATCCATTTTCTAGATGGAAAAAACTATGGAGAAGATTTGCTGTTTTTTTTGCAGATCGTCAGAAAATACAGAGGGGTTAGGCTTTCAAAGCCTTTAACGAAACTTCATAAATTTTTGTATGGAGAAGGAGGTTTGACAAAAGATTTAGATAGGCTGTTAGTTCATGAATTGGATAATGTAAAGATTTTGTACAGTGAAAACAGGCTAAATAAAGAGAAAATAAGTTATGCCTTGTATAATGTATTGTTAGTTTATTCCTACATGAAGCATTTTGTTAGATATTATAAAAGCAGAAAGTATCGAAATTAGTGAAGGGGTGATCTTTGTTTTGAAAATATGTTTAGTTGGTTCAAGTGGTGGACATTTAATGCATCTGGTTATGTTAAGGAATTGGTGGTCAGAACATGAACGTTTTTGGGTGACCTTTAATAAAGAAGATTCAAGAACTGMTCTTTTAAATGAAAAGACTTACTGGTGTCATTACCCAACAAATAGAAATGTAAAGAACTTAATCAAAAATACATTTTTAGCATTTAAAGTTCTAATAAAAGAAAAACCGGACATAATCATTTCAACGGGAGCTGCTGTTGCTATTCCATTTTTTTATATTGGAAAGTTGTTCGGGATTAAGTTGATTTATATTGAGGTGTATGATCGAATTACGAGTGCCACACTAACGGGAAGAGTGGTCTATCCGATAACAGACTCCTTTATTGTTCAATGGGAAGAACAAAAGAAGTTTTATCCCAAGGGTGAGTACATGGGGGGATTATTTTGATTTTTGTTACGGTAGGTACGCATGAACAACAATTTAATAGACTTGTCGCAGAAGTTGATAGATTAAAAAAAGATCAAATCATAAAAGATGACGTGATCATACAGACAGGTTATTCAGACTATATCCCAGTTGCATGCGAGTATAAGCAAATGATGGGATACGATGAGATGGAAAAATTATTTGAGACCGCAGACATTGTCATTACTCATGGAGGACCGGGTAGTATCTTTGGTGCATTAAAACAGTTTAAGGTACCGATTGTCGTACCGAGGCGTTCAGATCTTGCTGAACATGTTGATATGCACCAGGTGGAATTTACCAAGTATTTGCAAAGTAAGAATAATGTCTTGCCTGTTTTAAACATTGAAGAGTTAGAGGACAAAATTGTAAATTATCATAAGTATATTGAGTCTCATAGCCGCACAACAAGTAATGTAGACAATTTGAAGAATTTTATAAATAAGTTGAACAGTGTAGTGAACAGGCTATTCGATAATAATCAAATTTCGAAAGATAATCCACCTAAACATTAGGAGTCAATAATGAAAAAGAAAATAATATTTGCTGACTTTGTTGAATATAACGATAAGACGAGTAAATTAGGAAATTACCATTACTGTAATTGTTTTAAAGAAGATGGTTATGAGTCGTTATGGTTTTCAAATTCATTCAATCCACTGATATATCTTAAAGATAAACAAGATTATTTCTTTAAGAAAAGTATTTCTACTCCCGGTCGACATGAACTTGCCCCTAATGTTTATGGCTTTTCTGCTTTTTCATTGATGCTGTATGGAAACTATCTATTTTCAAGAAATCCGAGTATTGTACTAAATAATGAAAAATATATAGTACCAAATATATCAAAGACATTACAAAAAATTCAATTTGATACTGTTGATATATTATGGATCTCCAATCCGAAATTATTCTGGTTGTCTAATGTTGTAAAGTACAATCAATTGATTTATCGAATAGCCGACGACTATACACACTTTAAAGAATTTCCAAACATAAAAATAGTTGAAGATTACCTAATTGAGAAAGCTGATCATATTTTTGTCACTTCCTCTAAATTAATTGAAAAAGTAAAGCAGAGAGGGAAAGAGCCGCATGTATTGAATAACGGCGTTCAATTTGAGCACTTCTCTAAGAAAGAATATGATATCCCGGACGAGATAAAACAGTGTACGAATAAAAAAATTATATATGTGGGGGCAATAAAATATTGGTTCGATGTAGAATTGATAAAGAGAGTAGCTAATGAAGTGCAAGCTGATATCTTTTTGATTGGGAAAGTGGAAACAGATTTAAGTCAATTGGATGCATTACCTAATGTCCATTTATTGGGGGCAAGGCCTTACGAAAGTATTCCTTCTTTTTTAAAACACTCAGATGTAGCCATCATTCCATTTATTAAAAGCAAAGCTACAGATGCAGTTAGTCCGATCAAGCTTTATGAATATTGCTCGGCTGGAATTGCAGTTGTGTCATCAAGTATGGAAGAAGTGAAGAAGTTACATGCACCAATCCATGTTGCAGAAGATCATGATGATTTTATAAAAGGAGTAAAAAAGTATATTAATGATGGATATGATAAATCCGCTTTGATTAGGTTCGGAAGAGAAAATTCTTGGTTGAAAAGGTATGAATCAATCAATCGTGTGATTTCAAAGGGATCTGTCTAAGCACTAGTGTAAAGCATAAAGGAATTTATCGGTAACAATTCCATCGTTACCAAAGAACTTGAACAATAAATCCGAATTTTGAAAACTGTATTAAAGTGAGGAAGTTAGAACTGAGTAAAAAAGGAAAAAAGTATAGAAGAACTATAAGACAACATAATATAATAGCTCCTTCTGCAACTTTTTGCAGAAGGAGTTTTTTCTTTTCTAACTTTGCAGAAAATGAGGATGACCCTGTTATGAGAAAATATAAACCCTGGATTCGATGGTCCATATGGATATTCAGTTCGTTGTTCGCTCTATTGATTGTGGCAATAGTTTTTTTTTACTACCAAATTCATCTTATACACATTGATGATGTGCTGAAAAGACATGTTTCTGTTAGTAAAGATGTCGTTGGCGAGCAAGTAATGGGTTTAGATGATAGTAGCAAGGCTAATTCGGCTGCTCTTTCTTCTCTACTTACTTCACCCKTTGATAAAGCAAATGAATTCGCATCCAAACCAATTAATACACAAGATGCTCTGGATGTTGCTGCTATCCTACTCAAATCAGGTCTTAGTATGAAAGAAGTCTATTACCTAACGGGTCAGGCTAATGAAAATCTTTCAAACGAAGAGAAACTAAAAATTCGTGAGTTATTACTCTCTAAGCTATCAAAAGTTGAGATAGAAGCACTACGAGCAATCACAACACCTTATGGTAAGGAATTAAAGATACTTGATCCTAATTATCCGATTGAACTAATTGGTGTATACGACCCCGAAGAACGCAAAAAAATTCTCAAAGAACTTCAAGATAAGAAACAACAAATCCAGCAAACTCAGCAGCAGAATAATAAGCAAGAAGTTACAGCAAACGGAGAAGGATCTGTATCTGTAACTCAAGATCAGTCATCACCATCTGGCACCAGTCAAACTGGACCAGTATCAACTCCAATCGCCTCCAAAAATCCTACGACTGATCCAGCACTTGTAGCAACTTACGAAACTAAGCTAGATTCGCTGAAAGCCAACTGCCAGGGTGATATCAACAGGCTTGTCTCGGGAGTAGTGAGCGCTAAGAAAGAAAACAAGGAATTAACTGCAGCTGACCTCCAAAGTATGTTCATGAAAAAGTTTGTCGATGCTGAGTCTAGGTGTGATTCGGGTTTTAATGGTATTGTCTCTGATGCGAGTAAAGATGGTGTAAGCACTAGCGTTATTGATGGATGGAGACAATCATATCGTTCTATGAAGCAAGCCGGACAGAGTAGTGCAATTGGTCAAATCCAAAAAGCTTTTTCATCAAATTAATAAAGAAATAATAAATGGATAGTTGGGTGAATCTGTATGTCAGAGAAATCACGTATTTTGAAGATTCTAGTATACGTGCTTCCAGTTTTGATATGGTTCGGGGTCATTTTCATATTATCATCACAGACACATCAAAAGCAGGATCTAACGTCCTTGATCAAAAAGGAAATATCCGATAAAACGATCAAGGAGCATTTTTCTGGAACAACCTTTAACTATGGGGCGCAGAAAATTAGTCTGAATACAAGCAATGCCAGCAGCTTTGTCGAGTTTTTTATCCGTAAATTTGCTCATTTGTTAATCTATGGCTTGCTCGGTATGCTGATTACTCGTTTATTAAAAGAACTTACACGTTGGCTTTTAGGCTGGAACTATCTCATTTCCGTTATCATCTGTACGGCTTACGCGGCTATAGATGAATATCATCAAAGCTTTATAAACGGCCGAACGGCAACGTCCATAGATGTTTTCTTAGACATGATTGGCGCTATGCTTGGTATTCTTCTCTATTTATCAATTTCACAATTATTAAAATTTATTAATAACAAAAAGTTGAGAACTACTTAGGGGAGAAGATATTTTACTTTGAGATAAAATATCTAAAAAACTGACGGGGGCTTGATACTGAACCTATAGAACATTACAAGAATGCCAATAAATCTCAACGGGGGCGAAAACGAGATTAAAGGGTTGAGGAAATCCTGAAGTAGAATAACCAGCCTTGTTAATAAATAGTTCTTTAGACCTTCTGTTAAATCGAAATGATGGTTCGAAAGGCAGATGTTACATCTGTATAGTTTGCTAAAATTATACTATAAACGACAATCACATAAATCGTAAGACAAGGGCAAAACTGCTGAAAAACAGTGACGCAAAGCTAAAGGGACTACGTTGGGAACACCAATATGTCAGCCAGCTGCCGAATACGGGCCTCCGTCTGATACTTATGTGGGACAAACTATTAGGAGGCATGAAGAATATGATTTGGGTAATTACATTGACAATTCTTTGGGTTATTGGTTGTATTTGTTTTTTAAGTTTATTCGTAGCTACTAAACGCGCAGATCAGAGGGCAGAGGTTATGTTTTCAATAGGGAATTCAAGAAATGTACAGTACCTTGAAAATGAGAAAGAAATGATTGGAAATATCTGTTTATCATAAAAGAACTAATAGAAGCGCCCTTAATCGGGTGCTTTTTATTTTATAAGAGCGCTTACAAGAATTTGATGAATAAATAGATACATATTATCCAGAATGGAACAGTAATAAGCACTCCCCATAAACATCCTTTAAACATAAAAACACGATTATTTTCAATATTATTCATACCATCCGACATTATGTTTCACCTCTTTGTTTTTAGGCCAGACTCAGTTAATATCATTTTTGAAACAGCCTATAAAGGCATTATGCATGAATGTAGATGAAAATACAGTCGGTTATTGTCTAGACATTTTATTTCTTAATGGAATAAAGGGAAGATATCATGTATATCGAATAATTTGATGAAAATGATGGTAGTGTCAGAAAGGTGGTAGGGTTTGCGAATGGAGACGGAACAAGTGCTATCACAAGTTGTAACCCCTTTTGGTGAGTTGGATGCTACAAGGATTTTGGGGCGGCAGCCTTTATATAAGGGCAGGAATGGAAGGGTTATTGAGCGATTTTGGATGGAGATCGAGAGTCGGAGAGAGTCTTATATTTTCAAACCTTTAACGAATGGATCGACTTGCGGGCGTGAGCGGTGGCTACATGATCATGTGCTAGGCTCTGTGGCTGTTCGTTATCCGAAAATGTACGCCGCAGCAGCCCATAATGATCCTTTGAGATATTGGGCGATCTATGAGGATATGGGTGAGATGAAGCATCAATTGGAGGATGAGGATTACCTCGAGGCCGCGGCGAACATTCCGATGTGGCATAAGCTTCCTCTTGATGCGATTCCTGCTGACTTCAATGGGGATAAACCTGGTCTAAAGGCGTTGATCCAAGAGGTTAGGAATGGACTAAACGAGGCGAGCCGCTGTTGGAAGTCTTTAGGGGTAGATGATCGTAAGGTAGAAAACATCCGACAATTGTTGACGGTAATGAATGATAGTTTTGAAACGGAAATGGTGATCTCCCACGGTGACTATCATCAAGGGAATCTCTATCGCCGAGCAGATGAATTCATTGTGCTAGATTGGGAGTTCGTACACCATAATGCGGTGTATTGGGACTTATATGGTTTGTTGGATATGAGTCATCCCGACTTTCCGAAAAGGGTTAGTTCTGCCACGCGCATTGCTGCATTGCATGCCTACCTGAAACAGAGAATCTCCCTTAACTGGGCGGGTGATCCGGAAGCTTTTATTTTGGATTACCACCGATATGCGCTGGTACACTCGCTCTGGATGCTGAGTTTAATTGAGCAAGATTTACATAACGGTCAATGGGATCAAACTAAGCTGCTACGTGCCCAGCAGGAAACTCTACATACACTTGAAGATTGTTTGAGTTATTGTGATGCTGTATAGAGGTTGAAATGAAAAATGGGACTATTGACTCTGTCTTTAGTCCCTCTTTATTTGTCAAGGTTTAGGAGTTAAGATGTGGATGAGTTAAGTGCAATTTTTCTTCGTTTGTAGTGCCAAAATTTGATCCAAATGTTGCCGTCATCATCTTTAAATATCTTAATTCCGATAAGTTGCAATGGTGTCCAAACATCTATGAAATAGTAACTAGGCATCTTTTGCGCCTCCAATGTAGTATATTCACACTATAGCTCTTGCTAATAAAAAAGTAGTCGAATACCGTCGTTTTTATTTTAMATATATATTACATAATAAATTTAMTTTTTTAGTATGTGACTTATAGACTATAAGAGATTATAATTAGGCATATCCAATTTGTGACTTGGTCAGTAGTAGTTGTGGGTATAAAGTGGGGTGTAATGGGCTGTTCAGAACATTGCATCTTCCAAATAATAACGATTGAAGAGGTGTTTCGAAGTTGAAGTTCAGTAATCGATTTAACGTGGCAGCGGGATTGTCTTTGGCATTATCTCTGGTGATGGGCGCGCAAGCATCAGCTGCGCAAGCGCCAATCGCGATGGACGTGTATCAAATTCCGATGCATTTTACATTTGATGGTAAGGAATACGCACCGCCGGAAGGCCAGCAAGGCTTCATCTATGAAGGTACGACTTATGTGCCGATTCGTTTCATTTCCTACTCTTTGGACAAAGCGGTGAGCTGGGATCCTTCTACCTACACGGTGAAGATCGAGGAACCTAAGGCGTCAGACAAAATCACGATTAACGAGTATAAGATTAATGCTCAGGTGTACACAAAAAATGATGCGAAGCTGGATAAATCCAACCTTGCCCCGAGTAACTTGAAGGTATACAAGGAGAAAATTTCCTATGTATTCGATGGTGTCACGAAAAGTCCTTCGGATGAATTGCCCGGCTATATTGTAGACGGCAGTTTATATGTGCCAATCCGTTTCTTTTCGGAGTCGGTGGGTAAGACGATTGATTGGGATCCGGTAACAAATACGGTTTTTGCGAATACTTCTGACGAGAAGAAAGAGACCGATGAGAAGTTGCCAGATGCGACGAAGCCTGGTACGTCTGGGCCAATCATTGGCGGAGGAGGCGGAGGTGGTGCGACAGTGAAGCTTTCGCTCGAGTCCATTAAGGCAGAGGCTGAAGGAAAGTTGTCAGCTCTTCAAGCTGAAGCTAGCAGCGCACTCTTTACACTCTTAAGTCAACATTCAGCCACAAATGATGCGAGTTTAAAAGCGAGTTTAATAGCTCAAGGGAGAGCGAAAGTTGCGCAAGTGGATAGCCAATTTTACCAAATTATGAGTGAAACAAGAGCTAAGCTCACTGCAAATGATCACGGCACTTCCATTATTACGACATATGAAGCACAGTATAATGAAATTAAAGCGCTTCAAGAAGCTTTGCTATCCCATTAAAGCGCCCATTTTTGGGCTTTTGTTCACCGAGTAGGCAATCGCACACATACAGTATAGTAGAAAATCAAACTATACACAGATTGTGAGTGATTCCGATATGACGAAGCGTGAAGATCAGGAATTTAGACCACCGCTCGGAGGGCATGGGGGCGGTATTGGACATGGAATCGGAGGTCCAGGCGGCATTGGAGGCCCAGGACACTTCCCCGGAGGCATTGGTGGTCCCGGACACTTTCCAGGAGGTATTGGAGGTCCTGGTCACTTTCCAGGAGGACCAGGCCATTTTCCTCACCACGGGGGCGGATTTAACAATTTGTTGCCTTGGGTAGTGGCCCCATTGTTATATGGCGCGGCGACGCAACCGTACTATCCATACCCATATCCATATCCTTATCCATATCCATATCCATATCCGCCGTATTATCCGCAATATCCACCATATCCGTACCCTGTGAAAAGGGATGAGGATGATTTGTAGTCTCCATAGCGCCCTAATCGACATGCTGTCGGTTGGGGCTTTCTGTATTCTGCCTACTATTTGAAGTATAATGGTTAAATTACAGTCAGATAGTGAGGTCGAGTGCAGCATGGCGTCCATTGCGGACAAGGTATTTATGGGTTCTTTGATTTTAATGATGGTATCCGTTGTTATAAGCGGGGTTGGCTTTCAATTCGTGAATTGGAAATCACAAGTGACCGATGAGCTAGAGGAAGAAACGAAAACGAGCAGTAATCGGAAGAAATCTGTTATGGATCGCCAAGATAAAAGTTTGAAGCGAGTCGGGCGCTCTTACTTATTTTGGATTGCGCTTGCGGGCATGCTTGTATCCGTTGTGCTTAGTTATTTATAAAATATGATTGTCCGTAACGGACACAGGAGACGTTATTTGGGTAAAAATCAGGCTTTTGAAAAGCTAACGGGCACAGAAGACGCTATTTCGAGGAATTCAGTTCTAAATCAAGTTGTTTTGCCTCAATAGAGGCGCTGATGTCCGTTAGCTTCTGATAAAACCAATTTGGTCGAGAATAAGGTCCGTAGTGTCCGTTAGAATAGGCAGATGGTGGACTGGACAGATTGACGAAATAGTAACGGTAGATGTGGGCAGATTGACGAAATAGTAACAGCAAACAAACACGCCGAATTCGGCGTGTTTATTTGCTGTGTTCAAACGAATCGCTATGTTAACCGGAATCCCGCGCGATGAAGCGAGAAGATAACACAACTTTCTCCACTTGTCTGCCCGGGTGTTTCAATCGGTATAGCAGCGTTTCTACAGCTCGAATGCCTAGCGATTCCTTTCCGAGCTCAATCGTGCTAAGTGCAGGAGTCGCGTAGGCGGCGGCTTCGATATTGTCCAGTCCAATGACCTTAATTTGACTAGGTACGTCGAGGCCGTGCCGTTTTAAGATAGGTAACAGTGCGAGCGCTAAGTGATCATTGGCACAAACAAAACCATCGGGCATGGTTTCCTGGGTTAATGCCGCTACTTTGCGCTCCAAATGCTGAAGCATGTGTGGCCCGGAGTAAGTGATTTGCCATTTTTTCAAATGGTAGTGCTCAGCGGGTCCCGCTATATCCTCCAGCGCCATGCGGCAGCCCCACCAGCGCTCTTTAAAGCTAACGGCGAATTGATCATCGCCAATGAAAATAACGCGCTTCGCGCCAGCGGAGAGCAGGCGTTGACAGGCCATTTTGCCAGCGTCCAAATTATTATTGAGCACACTATCGACTTCGATGAGCGGTTCATTATGGTCAATGAGGACGAGCGGAATCCCGCTCATTTTCAAGGAAATGACGGACTGCGCAGGAAAGGTTCCTGCTAGCAGCTGCCCAATGCAATGTGATGGATCCAGATAGGAAGGCATCTGCAGTTGGGTCTTGTGGTGAGGTGCAATGGGTACGATGAGATGCTCAAAGCCTAACTCTTTGCTAGCTGTGGCAATACCGGTGAGGACTTTTCCCCAGAAAGGGTTATCCTGTAAATAGCCCGACTGAATCCAGACCAAGATATAGGGCGTAGTTTCGGCTGTTGTGTGCGTACCTTCATTCGTTTCCTGATTATCAGCTTGAGAGCTCTTCGGCGAGCGTTGCGTATGAGTCTGCTGGAGCGTATAGCCCATGGCTTTCGCGGTCTCCTGAATCCGAAGCCGGTTCTCTTCGCTAACGCCTGATTTACCAGATAAAGCTTGAGAAACGGTATATTTGGACATACCGAGTCGGTCGGCAATTTGCTGCATGGACACTTTTTTACTCATGATAGACATCCTTTTATGTTGAAGATACTTAATTATTCATATTGAGCCTAACAAATCTATTCTTTATGATCCGAGTGAGATTGTCAATATTCGCTTGGTTAACGGGCATATTTCAAAAAAAGATTGACCTCATCTAAGAAAGTGAGTAAATTATGTGCATAATCAATAGTTGTTAGCCTAACAAAAATAACAAATTGCAAATAATGTGTCTTTGGGACACACACCCACTTGGAGGATGAGAGCATGCTTACAACGATCATATTTTACGATCCCGCGTTTCCATACGAAGGAATCCGGCCTGATGACAAGGCTGTTGCACAGCTTGGAGAAATAGGAAGAGTGGTTGGAGCGGAGGGGCTGGAAGAGGCGCTGCAGCAAGGGGCAGATAATTTCATCCATCTACATGGACGTTACTTTCCTAAGTCAGCATGGAATGCCATCCTCACATATGCACGTAAGGGCAAGGGATTCGTACATCTAGGCAGCGCACCTTTCCGAGTACCGGCCTACCTAGGCGCAGAGGGCTGGGAACTGGAGATTGAGCAGACGGCTTACCATCAGCAGCTTCAAATTCATGAAATCCTTTCTGTTGATGACGCACCCATTGCTGGATATGCCGCTAATGCGGAGTTACCGCTGCTTGCTGGCAAGGAAGAGTTGATTGCTATCCAACCAACGGTTGGATTCGCCTTACATGTGACGCGGACCGACGATCATCCAGGTCAAATAGGTTCCAGCGGCCCGATGGATGCGCATTTCACGCCTTTGCTGAAAGGGATATCGAAAGATGGACGTGAGGTCGCGGCGCCTATTGTGCTTCTTGAGAACACGAAGGGTGCGTTCGCTGGGAGCCGTTGGATTTTCGCCAATGTGGTCACGGATGAAATGTTCTGGAACAACGGAGGAGCTGCGTTAGTGAGCGAGTTGGCTGCTTACACCAAGCGAGGCGTTACGGAAATTTGGTTCAAGCCGAACTATGCTTGTTATGATCCAGGCGACCGTGCAGCTTTGACTGTTCAATTGCAGACGCTAGCGAATCGGAACGAAGTTCGTTCTGAGAATGTGTCTTGGACATTCCACGTTGAAGTGATGAAAGAAGCGACCCCGATCTGGACGACGGATTTCGCGATGAACGCGTCACGAGAGCTCTCTTTTAAAAAGGTAAACATGCCCATCGATATCGAAGCGGGTTACTATACAGCGGTTTGTAAAGCGGTCGCCAATACGGGGGAAACGCGCACGTTTAACCAAGGCTTCTGGGGATATGATGCAGAGTTGCTTCGCGAAGGGACGCCGATGTCCTGTGATCGCGACTACTTCTGGAAGGACGGACGTCCGCTTCCGATCGTTGGGATGACGTATATGACGAGCGATGTGGCGAGGAAATTCTTGTTCCTGCCGAACGTTTCCGTGTGGGACAGGGATATTGCGCAAATGGTAAAAGCAGGCATCAACCTACTGCGCACTGGCGTTTGGTCGGCGTGGCGTCAAATTATGTTCGTAGACGGGCATCCGTATGAGGAAGTGCTGCGCAGTATTGATGCTTTCATTTTGACTAGTAAAAGGCATGGGATCGAGGTCACGTTCAATTTCTTCTCGTTTACACCAGAGTTGTGGGAAGGCGTTAATCCGTATTTGGATCCGCGCAGCGTGGAAGCGCAGAAGCGGTTTATATCTTCTGTGGTGTCCAGACATAAGGAAACGACAAATGTGCATTGGGATCTGATCAATGAGCCATCCATGTTTAATCCGAGCAAGCCTTTTGCTGGGCCGCAGTCGGCACATGATCCTTTCGAGCGCGAAGCGTACGTAGCTTGGCTGGAGAATCGTCATGGGGATATTCGCAAGCTGCAAGAGCGTTGGAATATGTCTCCTGCCGAGCTGCCGAGCTTTGCCAGCGTTCGTTTACTTGATCGTTCCGGGGTGAATATGAACACGACGGAGACAGTGGAGAAGAAAGGTGCACCGTGGCTGGACTACACCCTTTTCACCATGGATATGCACAATCGGTGGGCGAAGGAATTGATTGCGACGATTCGCAGCATTAATCCAGCTCAGCTGGCCACAGTTGGCCAAGATGAGGGGTTAGGGGGGCAGCGGCCATCGCCATTCTTTTACGCAGAAGCAGTGGACTATACGACGGTGCACACCTGGTGGTTGATGGACCAATTGGTGTGGGACGGGATTTTCTCCAAGGCGCCGATGAAGCCAAGTTTGATTCAAGAAACCGGCATTATGTATGTCGAGACGGCGGATGGACGTGCGAAGCGTTCGGAATATGAGCTTCGTAACATTTTGGAGCGTAAATATGCTTATGCATTCTCAACAGGCGGAGCGGGTGCTGTGCAATGGATTTGGAATATCAACTTCTATATGAACAACATCAATGAGTCGCATATCGGAGCGCTTCGGGCAGACGGAACGGAGAAGCCGGAGGCGGATGTTTCTTATGATTTCGGGGCATTCATGGGCGAGATTCGAGATCTCTTCGTTGGCCGTAAACTAGAGGATGTTGTTGCTGTATTCCCGTATTCGAATGATTTTTCCACGCGAAAAGTTGCCGGTGACGCAACAGCTAAGCTGACACGCACACTAGCATATGGCATGAATGTGCCATTCCGCGGGTTAAGTGAGTATCACTTGGAGGCGTTGGTGTCTGATCAGCCGAAGCTGATTATTGTGCCGAGTGCACATAATTTCAGCGATGACGCTTTGGAGCGGTTGACGACGCATGTGCGTGAGAACGGGGGGACTCTTCTCTTTACTGGACCTCTTGGTTTAAATGAGTACTGGGCACCTGTTGCACGGTTGACCGATATTGTTGGCGAAACCGTGCTCAGCAATATTGTTCGCGAAGAGGCGATGGTCTTGGACGGCGAGATGATTCCTGTGTCGTTCGGCGGTGCACGGATCGCTCAGCTGAATAAAGAAGTTGCGCTCTCCGATGACGGCGACTGGAATTCTCAACATGGTATCGTTCGCAGCTATGAGCTAGGCAAAGGGCAGCTGATCTGGTGTCCACTACCCGTAGAGCTGGGTGAGCGTACTGATGTGTTAGAGAAGCTGTACGCGTATGCGTTGAAGTCAGCCGGCGTTGAGGCGGAGCTGACGTGGGTGAAGGGGGGACAGCTGCCGGGCGTTTACGGGCGTAAGCTGAGCTTCGATGCCGGCGCATTGTTTATCTTCGTCTCGGAGTTCGGCGTCGACACGCAGATCGAAGTGACTGATCCGGCAACGGGCCGCAGCTACGCGTTCGAGCTGGAAGCCGAACGTACGGTGATGTTCGCCGCGAATAGTGCGGGCGAGTTGTTGGCGGTGTATCGACCTGAACAGGTTCAGGTCGAGTTGAAGTAAGGATGAAGCCCCCAAATGAGAAGAAGTTCTCATTGGGGGTTTATGGTTGTAGGACATACGGCGGCGAATGAGCTATAGTCCGAAAATGCCGACTTAATTGAAGCAAATTCCTCAGTTACCACTTTAATTCGATTTCGCCGAACTATTGGACCGATTTACAAGGTGGCAGATGATTGAGAGCATTTTAAGTTGGTGTAATCGGACTACTGGTACGAGTCTCCACCAACAGTCGCAAATAAGCAGGATAAATCGGACTACAGCCTCATCAGGCTAACACTCCCTAACCATTCTGCGCAAAAAAGCCCCTGCGGGAGAGAAGCTTATGCTTTTCTTCTTCAGGGGCTTTTAGTTGTGCGCGATCTGGTAAAATTTGCTTTACAGAATTCCCCCGATTTGTTAGAATTGCCAAAGTTGATTGTCAACCTAAACTAACTCATATTGGTTGACAATTAAATCCTTAATGGATGGTGAATCATTGTGCTAACGAATTATGAACGGCTTGCTGCCCTGAATAAGGATTACTTATGGCATCCTTTTACACAAATGAAAGACTACAATAACGCTGACCCGCTCATTATTGAGCGAGGGGAAGGCATGAAGCTGTTCGATGTCCATGGACGCGGGTATTGGGACGGTTTTTCATCCGTCTGGCTCAACGTACACGGACACAATGTGCCTGAGCTCAATCAGGCCATCACGGATCAGTTGGGACGCATCGCCCATTCCACGCTGCTCGGAATGGCCAATGTACCAGCGATCGAGCTTGCTGAGAAGCTGGTGGGAATTACGCCGAAAGGTTTAAACAAGGTGTTCTACTCGGATTCAGGTGCGACGGCGGTCGAGATTGCGATCAAAATGGCATTTCAATACTGGCATAACCAGGGAGTACGAGGTAAAACGAGGTTTATCACCATGAATCAAGCGTACCACGGAGATACCATCGGTGCGGTAAGTGTCGGCGCCATTCCTCTTTATCATGAAGTGTACCGCCCCATGTTATTTCCTTCGCACGTCATTCCCTATCCATGCGCTTATCGCCATGATGGGGGTGAGACGGAGGTATTGGAAGCTACTCTCGGTTCACTGCTTCATTTACTGGAAACGCGGGCGGATGAGATTGCCGCTCTCATTGTGGAGCCCATTGTGCAAGGGGCTGGCGGCATCGTTGTTATGCCGCCTAACTGTTTGCGTGAAATGTCAGTGTTGTGCCGGAAACACGGCGTACTGTTGATCGCTGACGAGGTAGCGACTGGCTTCGGGCGGACGGGAGCAATGTTCGCTTGTGATCTCGAAGAGGTTACACCTGACTTGATGGTGGTTGGTAAAGGGCTTACAGGCGGTTATCTGCCGGTGGCTGCAACACTCGCGACAGATGAGATCTACCAGGCGTTCTATGCGGATTACCAAGAGCAGAAGACATTTTTTCACGGGCATTCCTACACAGGCAACCCGCTTGGTTGTGCGGTTGCGTTAGCCAGCTTGAAGTTGATGGAAGAGCGCAGCATGGTTGAAGGGGTTCGAGCGAAGGCGGCATTTGTCGAGCGTAAGCTCGCTGCGTTGAAGGATCACCCGCACGTCGGTGATATCCGTCAGAAAGGATTGATGATCGGAATCGAGCTTGTACGCGATAAGGCTACACGAGAGCCGTATGATTGGGCAGAGCGAATCGGTGTGCGCACAAGTCTGCGTGCCAGAGAACTTGGCATGCTAACAAGACCACTTGGGAATGTGATGGTCTTTATCCCTCCGCTTGCTGCTAATGAAGCTGAGCTCGATGCGATGACTGATATTTTAATAGAATCCATCATTAGCGTTACAGAAAGGGCTCATTGATATGAGCAGAGAGAGCGTTGAAAGGATACGCGGTTTATTTGTGACAGGGACAGACACTGGCGTTGGGAAGACAATGGTCACTGCGGCTATTACTGCTGCTCTTCGAGCCGAAGGGCTGAATGTGGGTGTCTGGAAGCCTGTTCAATCCGGAGCCCGGCTAGGCAGCGGATTGACCGATGCGGAGAGATTGCTGCAAATTACGGGAATTGATGAGCGACCCGAAGATGTGGCGCCATTTACCTTCGAAGCGCCGCTTACGCCGCTGCTAGCCGCTAAACAGGCGGGTGTGACCCTTACGCTCAAGGAGCTGATCGCAGCAGGTGTCCCCCTTACTAAACGTTACGACACGTTGCTCATCGAAGGTGCAGGTGGCGTCGGTGTACCGCTTACCGATGACAGTCTTATGGTGGATTTGATCTCTGAGCTTCGGATTCCAGCGTTAATTATTGCCCGTTCCGGCCTAGGCACGATTAACCACACGCTTCTGACTGTGTCATTTCTGAAGGCACATGGTATTCCGATTGTAGGCATTATTTTGAATGACGGGGAAGGGATGAACCCGCCTGACGATCCGAGCATTGCTACCAATGCGGAGCTAATCGAACAGTATAGCGGCACTAAAGTTCTGGGTAGATTCCCCAGCTTACCCGCCAATTCCAATCCGGAAATGTTTATACAAACCGTTCGACAAACCATCCAATTGGGGCCGATCAGACAGGCATTGAAATACATTCATACATAGGAGGATGATTGAAATGAATACAATTATTGATGATTTGAAATGGCAATCGCTTGCACAGAAAGCGTTACAAGGGGAGTGTATTACGCTAGAGGAAGGGCTCGCCGTTCTAGAAGCCGACAATGATGAAGTGTTGTTGCTGCTGCAGGCTGCCTTTCAGGTGAGGAAACATTTTTACGGTAAGAAAGTAAAGCTGAACATGATCATCAATGCCAAAAGCGGGCTCTGCCCCGAGGACTGTGGCTATTGCTCGCAATCCATTGTTTCGACGGCGCCTGTGGCCAAGTACACACTGCTTGATAAAGATACGCTGCTTGCTGGTGCGCGTGAAGCGTTGGCACGCAAAGCGGGAACCTATTGCATTGTGGCGGCTGGTAAAGGTCCGACAGACAAGGAACTGGATCAAGTCGTAGACGCAGTTAAAGAAATACGTGAAACGATGCCGCTCAAAATTTGCGCATGTCTGGGCATACTCAAGGGCAATCAAGCTGAACGACTTGCCGAAGCAGGCGTACATCGATACAACCATAACTTGAACACCAGCAAAGCTAATTACACATCGATTACCACGACGCATACATACGACCAACGTGTTGAAACCGTGGATCAAGTAAAGTCGCAAGGCATGTCTCCTTGTTCCGGCGTCATTATCGGCATGGGTGAGACCGATCAAGAAATTGTTGAAATGGCTTATGCACTTCGCGAACTCAATGTAGATTCGATTCCAATTAATTTCCTGAATGCGATTCCGGGAACCCCGCTAGAACACGCAGGCCGTACGCCTTCGATGAAAGCGTTGAAGGTACTGGCTTTGTTCCGTTTCATTTGTCCATCGAAAGAAATTCGTGTGGCCGGTGGGCGTGAGGTCAACATCCGTACCCTACAGCCACTGTCCCTATATGCTGCAAATTCACTCTTTGTAGGCGATTATTTAACGACAGCCGGTCAAGACGTAACGGCTGATCATCAAATCATTGAAGATCTGGGCTTTGAAATCGAATTAAACGCCCTTTAAGGTTGTGATAACCATGAATGCCATGAACTGGATAGAAAAAGAACTCGAGCTACTCGCTGAAGCCTCGTTGGAGCGATCCTTGCACAGAAGTAGTCCGGTAGTCGGATCTCCAGGCTACATTGTGCGAGGGGAAAGAGTTCTGCTCAACTTGTCATCCAATGACTACCTTGGACTCGCCCAGCATCCCATAATCATTGAAGGGATGAGGAAGACGCTGCTTACAGAAGGAGCAGGTTCAGGTGCTTCAAGGCTTGTAACGGGCAATCGGCCACCGTATGAACGACTTGAAGAAGAGATAGCCAGCTGGCAGAAATGTGAAGCCGCACTCGTTTTTGCAAACGGCTATATGGCTAATTCTGGTGTTATTGGCACGCTAGTAAGCAGGGGAGATGTGGTTTTCAGCGATCAATGGAATCACGCGAGCATGACGGACGGCATTATAGGTAGTCGAGCAGAACACGCTCGGTATCGTCACAATGATATGGCTCATTTACGTGCGTTATTGCATAAGTACCGAGATAAACGACGGAAGTTAATCGTAACGGACGCTGTGTTCTCGATGGACGGTGATCAGGCGCCATTGCGTGAGTTGGTGGCGCTTAAACGCGAGTTCGGAGCTATGCTGATGGTAGATGAGGCTCACAGTGGGGGAGTTTACGGGAAGCGCGGAGAGGGATTATGCCACGAGCTCTCTCTGCAAGATGATGTGGATATTCATATGGGGACGTTCAGCAAATCTTTCGGTGTCTATGGCGCCTATATCTGCGGCAGTCGTATGCTTATTCAATGGTTGGTGAACAAAGCGAGACCGCTCATCTACTCGACAGCTTTACCCCCTTCGATCCTAGCTGGTATTTCAGAGGGGTTAGCATTGGTCCAAGCTGAGCACTGGCGCCGAGAAAGGCTATTCGCGTTAAGCGAGCTATTTCGTTCCCATCTGAGGGCGGCCGGTTTCACGATCGGTGTCGGCAACTCCCCGATTGTACCCGTGATTGTGGGTGATAACACTGCGACGTTACGCTTTAGCAGTGCACTTGAAGCTGAAGGTATTGCAGCAGTAGCGATACGTCCGCCAACTGTTCCAGATGGCACAGCTCGTATTCGCTTCTCGTTATCAGCCGCCCACACAGAAAAGGAACTGATGGATGCTGCTGAACTAATCCGCAGCCTTGGATTCCAACTGGGAGTGTTGAAGCGATGATGTCATATGTTGAGAAAGCGCGGACAGAGTCCAAGACAACCATGCTATGGCTGACTGGATGGAGTATGTCGGATCAGGTTTTCGATCGGCTGCGAGCGTTGTTGCCTGATTTTCATCACCTATCTGTCGATTACAGTAAGGCGGATTCGCCTGAGGACATGCTACTCTTGACGGAAAGGGCCGCCATGCATAGCGTTTCAACTTGTCAGACGAAGGATGTTCGTGGCAGGCTATTGATCTGCGGGTGGTCTCTCGGTGGATTATTGGCACTGAGATTAGCAGCCAAAGGATACGGGGATGGACTTGTGGTAATTGCAGCAAACGCTCGGTTTACCCGTTCTAAAGAAGAGAAGGAGCTAGGATGGTCCGTTGCAGCCATTAGACAGATGATGACAGGGCTACAGAAGGATCCTCAAAGTGTTGAAACCAAATTTCGAGAAAACTTATTTACAGAAGCGGAATTAGAAGAAGGTCTTGAAGGGGCACTTCCTGTCCTTGGTGGATGGACAATCCCTGGACTTCTATCTGGCCTCCAAATTCTACGAAATGTGGAAATCGTGTCTGAGCTGCCGACTATCTCTTGTCCAGTGCTGGTAGTTCATGGAACTGCAGATAAGATATGCCCTTACGGCGCTGCACGAGAGCTTGCAGACCAATTGCCGCATGCGGAGTTAATGACAATTCCTAATCGCGGGCATGTTCCGTTTGTGGCAAGGGACACTGATATAGCTGATAAAATGAGGAGTTGGTGGCATGAACACGAGGACAACCGCTATTCGTCGTCAGTTTAACCGTAGCTCCAAGGGTTTGTATGATCAGCATGCCCATGTGCAGCGAAGCATGGCTGACAGACTTGCACAATCTCTGCTGGACGTCCGCGCAGACGGGCGCAACATTCTTGAGATTGGCTGTGGCACGGGGGCTCTCACTGAAATTTTGCTTCACACGTGGTCGTCATCCGTGTCGATTACTGCACTTGACATCGCACCAGCGATGATCAAAGTGGCTGAACATCGAGTCCGATCGAGTGGATGGAACGAGATAGATGCCGGAAACAGCCTATCGTCTCGTTTACGTTTTCTTGTTGGAGATGTTGAAACGTGGGTGGATGATGTTCCATCAGCTTCATTTGATCTCATCGTCTCTAACGCCTGTTTCCAATGGCTGAATCATCCAAGGCAAACGCTGGGGCATCTTCGGCGGATTCTTCGTCCTGGAGGCAGGCTGGTTTTCACCACTTTCGGGCCTGATACGTTTCATGAATTGCACGAGTCATTTCAAGAGGTTTATCGAGCAAGTGGTATAGAACCGCAGCGGCATGGGCTGACTTTTCAATCGAGAGCGCAGTGGAAGGAATGGCTTATAGAAGCGGGATTTTCACATATCCAAGTTGAGCGTGAGGTTCGAAAGGAAACGTATACTTCCGTTAGAGAATTTCTTTACTCCGTAAAAGCAATGGGAGCGAGCACGTCAGAAGCCATTGCATGGCAGGGTCTCAGTACGCGACGCCTGTTCGCCAAGATGTATGAAGAATACGAAGAAAAGTTCGGAATACCTGGGGGCGTTGTAGCAAGTTACGAAATTCTTATGTTCGGAGCGGTGGCAGATGAGGAGAAAGGGTGAGAGGAAAAGAGGGTTGCTTCTGTTTCAGCAACCCTCTTAATTTACGTATAAATGGCGTGCCCCGCTTTCTTGAAAGCCTCCGACTTTTCACTCATTCCTTGTTCAATGGCTTGCGCATCCTCAATGCCTTGCAGCTTGGCGTAGTCTCGGATATCTTGGGAAATCCGCATGGAGCAGAACTTAGGTCCGCACATCGAGCAAAAATGAGCGATCTTGGCACCTTCTGCAGGTAGTGTCTCATCATGGTACGCGATGGCTCTTTCTGGATCCAAGGATAAGTTGAATTGATCATGCCAACGGAATTCAAAACGTGCCTTGGATAACGCATTATCGCGATCCATGGCGCCTTTATGTCCTTTGGCTAAATCAGCGGCATGAGCAGCAATTTTATAGGTGATAACCCCTTCACGAACGTCATTTTTATTGGGCAAACCCAAATGTTCTTTGGGAGTTACATAACACAGCATGGCAGTACCAAACCAGCCTATCATCGCTGCTCCAATGGCCGAAGTGATATGGTCATAGCCTGGCGCAATATCCGTTGTAAGCGGTCCTAATGTGTAAAAAGGAGCTTCGTCACAGATTTCAAGTTGTTTATCCATATTTTCCTTGATTAAATGCATAGGTACATGACCAGGACCTTCTACCATGACTTGCACGTCATGCTTCCAGGCGATTTTGGTGAGTTCACCTAATGTTTCTAGTTCTGCAAACTGAGCCTCATCATTCGCATCTGCAATGGATCCTGGGCGCAACCCGTCGCCTAAAGAAAAGGATACATCATAGGCTTTCATAATTTCACAGATCTCTTCAAAATGGGTATACAGAAAGTTTTCCTTATGGTGGGCGAGACACCAGGCTGCCATAATAGAGCCGCCTCGAGAAACAATACCTGTTACTCGTTGAGCCGTAAGAGGGACATAACGCAGCAGTACACCAGCATGAATGGTAAAGTAATCGACACCTTGCTCGGCCTGTTCAATCAGCGTGTCACGGTACACTTCCCACGTCAAATCTTCTGCTTTGCCATTCACTTTCTCTAGTGCTTGATAAATAGGCACGGTACCAATAGGAACAGGGGAGTTGCGAATAATCCATTCCCTTGTTGTATGAATGTTTTTACCCGTAGAGAGATCCATAATATTATCAGCTCCCCAGCGAGTAGCCCATCTCATTTTTTCCACTTCTTCTTCAATGGAAGACGATACTGCAGAATTTCCTATATTCGCATTTATCTTTACGAGAAAGTTACGTCCAATAATCATAGGCTCACTCTCAGGGTGATTAATATTTGCAGGGATGATCGCTCTGCCGCGAGCGACCTCGTCTCTCACAAATTCCGGAGATACATTTTCGCGAATCGCGATATATTCCATTTCGGACGTGATGATACCTTGACGTGCATAATGCATCTGGGTTACATTACGACCTATTTTCGCTCGCATAGGGTGACGATGTAAGCCAGGAAAAACCTCAGCAACGTGCTCTCCCTTGGTATATCCGTTATCTTCCGGTTTAATCGTTCTGCCTTCATACAGTTCAACATCGCCGCGTTTTATAATCCAATTCGTACGATTAGGTGGAATACCTTCACGAATATCAGTTTGGATCTCCTCATCTGTATATGCGCCACTCGTGTCGTACACCCGCAAAGGGGCGTTTTCCTGTTCTCCGTAAGCACCTGTGGTAGGGCTCAGTGTGATTTCACGCATGGGGACTCTGATGTCCTTTCGTGAGCCCTCGACATACACTTTTTTGCTTCCCGGAAAAGAGGAGGTTGAAGAAGATACGGTTTCTTTACTTGTTTCCATTGACATTTACCACGCCTCCAATAATTGATTGTGATCAAGCGGAGGATTCATGCTGCGAAAAAAAGACCGCATCTCTAATAGAGGCGGTCTCCTGGTATACAAAGAGATCTTGTGTTCCTCCGCTGGCATTATCCAGATCAGGTTTAACGGTCGATAGTTATAACTATCCTCTCAGCCTGGTCTCACCAAGCTCCCGTGACTATGCACTTAGGTATTTAATTTACACGTTAATTCCAAATTATGCAAATGTTATTTGTGAAAAAAGCCCATCAGGATCATCCCTGAGGGCTTATGTTCGGTCTTGCCGATATGTATGCTCACGCAAATGGTTAGGTAATCTCTTCAATACAATTGCTGCAAACGAGCTTCCCTTTGAAATAGGTCATGTCCTCAAAATTCCCACAGAACACACAAGCAGGCATATACTTCTTAAGTGTAATACGCTCAGGATCTACATAGACCTCGATCGCATCACCGATCTCAATATGAAGTGTCCGTCGAAGTTCAATAGGCAAAACAATACGTCCCAGCTCGTCCACTTTTCTTACGATTCCCGTTGATTTCATATACATTTACCCCCTTTTTTCATGATCAAATGACTGGCATCTTCAAGTTACAAGGCATCATAATGTGTATATACATCTATTCCACATATGCACTCAAATTCCTTTTATTTACTGCTTTTGATTTTGAATTAAAAACCCATTTATTTACAATCGGTTAAAAGCGAAAAAAATGTAAACTTAGTTCAATAGAAACGTCAACTTTTCCCCAGACAATCTTGTTATAGTAAGAAAATAAGAAATCAGCATCACATATTCAGGCGTAGGCGGAGGGGTTTTATTGATTTGGAATCGATTAGGCGTATTGTCGGATGAGGTATCCCCCAATTTCGAGAAGGCTGTAAATTGGGCTGCTGAACAGGGTTTAAAGCATGTGGAAGTCAGAGTTGTCAATGGCATCAATGTATCGGAGTTGGCTGATGCTCAGATCGTCGAAATCCGCAAAGTGGTGGAGGATCACGGACTGTATGTTTCCGCCATTGCTTCGCCCTTGTTTAAGTGTGCCTTGGAACCGAAGCGGTTGGTTGAATCCGGAGACACCTTCGGGCAGAAGGAACAGAGTGTTGAAGAGCATTTTAATAAGCTTCATAGGGTTATTGAGATCGCTAAGCTGTTGGGGACGCCACGCATTCGTATTTTCTCGTTCTGGCGGGAAACGGATCCGCAGCAGCACAGTGATGAAGTTGTTCGTCATCTAAAAAAGGCGGGAAAAATCGCCGTTAAGGAAGGTGTGATCCTGCTCCTTGAGAATGAGCCTTCCTGTAACGGAGGCTTTGCAGCGGAAGTAGCGGCGCTTGTTTCGGCAGTCGATTCGCCATCTGTTAGAGGTTTGTGGGATCCGGGCAATGAGGCGTATGGTGCTAGAGAGGCATTCCCGAGTGGTTACCTGTCCATGAAAAGTACCTTGGCACATGTTCATCTGAAGGATGCGTATATCCGTCAGGATGGAACAGCCAAATGTGTGCCTCTGGGCTCTGGCAATGTTGCATTAGCGGCTCAGATCAAAGCGCTTGAAGCAGATGGATACGATGGTTTATATACGATTGAAACGCATTTTGTTCCAGAGGGCGGCAGCCAGCTAACTGGCACACGAATGACACTTGATGCGCTTAGGGCGTTGCTAGAGGAGGTGTAGGTGTTGGCTAACTGGAAGTTCGGTATCATAGGCTGCGGATCAGTGGCTGATTTCCATATCGAGGCCATCCGTCAGATTGAAGAAGCAAGCCTAGTCGTGGTATCCAGCCGCACGGAGTCGAAGGCGCAAGCGGTTGCCGAGCGAGAAGGTTGCTCATGGACAACAGACTATCGCGAGCTACTTGCCAGGCCTGATGTGGATATCGTCTGTGTCACTACCTCAAGCGGCAGCCATGCGAGTATCGGACTGGATGTCGTGAATGCGGGCAAGCATTTGATCATTGAGAAGCCAATTACGATGAATGTGAAAGATGCAGAGAAGCTTGTGCAAGCGGCTAGAGCAAACAATGTCACACTCTCCGTCATCTCCCAGAGAAGGTTCGAGGCTCAGAATCAAGCTATTAAACGGGTATTGGATGAAGGGGCACTTGGGAAGCTCTTGCTGGTTGAGGTGTCGCTGCCTTTCCATCGATCCCAGTCGTATTATAACAGCGCGGAGTGGCGCGGAACGATAGCGGAGGATGGAGGCGTCTTGATGAACCAAGGGATTCATTGTCTGGATCTTATGCTATGGTTCGCTGGTGACGTTCATACGGTCTTCGGCAAAGTTGCTACCCAAACACACGAGATGGAAGCTGAGGATATAGGACTGGCTATTCTGCAATTTAAAAACGGGGCTTTCGGTACGATTATGGCCTCGACCAGCATCGTTCCGGGCTTTGCTGCAACCGTCAATCTGTACGGTGAGAAAGGCACGATCAAGCTCGAAGGCTCGACGATCGTCCATTGGACGGTACCAGGGCGAAGCGAGCCGACTTGGACGCAGGCAGGTGCCTACGGCGGGATTACGGATCCGCACAGCATCGTGTCGGATTTTCATCAAAGCCAGTTGTTGGATGTCATGGCTTCGATTGAAGCCGGCGATGAGCCGCTGGTTACTGGGGAGTCCGGACTGCGTGCGGTGCAGCTTGTTGAACAGATTTATAAGAGTGCGGCCGAAGAGCGGCAGATAACCACATTAGAAAGTATAAGTTTTCGTTCACCGAAAACATCTTTCTAATTGGCGATAAAACCTACCTTTATACGCGGTCGTACATCCTAGTATTGCTTCGATAAAGGATTTCTCACAAACTGACTGGAGGAACGATCCTATGAATGAGCCACAATTACAGGCACAGCCAATCTGGCAAGCACAAATCGATGCGCTGCAGGTTAACGTGTATCAGGACCGGAAGGCGTTAGGACATGCCGCTGGATCAGATGCGGCCAACAAAATCAAGGAACTGCTTACCGAGAAAGCGGCCATTCGCATCATTTTCGCGGCAGCGCCCTCACAGAATGAAATGCTCCAAACATTGGCCGATGATGAAGCCATCGACTGGTCGCGGATCACTGTGTTTCATATGGATGAATATATCGGACTCAGCGATGATGCGCCGCAGAAATTCGGACGGTTTCTAAGCGACCGATTGTTCAATAAGGTTGGGCCAGGCACGGTACATCTCATCAATAGCCTGAACTTGGCAGAGGACGAGTGTAGACGGTATAGCGATCTGCTTGGAGAAGCACCGATTGATATCGTTTGTCTCGGCATTGGCGAGAACGGTCACATCGCCTTCAACGACCCTCCAGTAGCGGATTTCGCAGATATAGAGCTGATCAAGCGTGTGGAGCTGGAGGACGTTTGCCGTCAACAGCAGGTGAATGATGGGTGTTTTGGTTCCTTCGCAGACGTACCGACCCATGCCTTAACGCTAACCATTCCAGCGCTGATGTCCGGCGCGCATCTGTTCTGCTCGGTTCCTGGCGTAACCAAACATCAGGCGGTGCAGCGCACCTTGAACGAGCCGATCTCAACCGCGTGCCCTTCGACGATTCTTCGCAGGCACCCGGATTGTACGCTTTATTTGGACCAGGATTCCTATGGCCGATAAAAAGAGTGTCATTCACGCGCGCCATTATGCAACGGGAATGCTCGCTTGCTGGGTCTGCCTGTCGCAGAGGGCTTGTCGGCAGGGTCTCCAGCCGACATCGTTCTCCTAGACAGTATCCAAGCGGACGGCCGCATCCCATTGCGGCAGACCTATAAAGCTGGCGAGCTCGTCTACGATGCAAGCCAGACGTTCTAACTGAAGCGCCCGCACAGAAGGGTTGTTCAATTCCGCAAATTGACATATGCTTGAATGAAATATGGCTTCGGACAGGTGGTAATCGTATGAGCATGGAGAAGGGGATGTCCTATTTTCAAAGCAAATCTACACTGAAAAAGGAGTTTCCTTTTAAAATATTCCGTTACTCCAGCCTCGCACTGAAACAGCCTTTGCATATCCACGAATATACACAGATCGCCTATGTGCTCAAAGGGGTGTGCAATCACCAGCTGCGAGGCAAGTCGCTGAATATCAGCAGAGGGGATATGTTCATCATAGCGCCTGGGGTGGAGCACAGCTTAAGCGCGATTGAAGAGCGCGAGTTCGAAGTGGTGCTGATTGATTTCCTGCCATTTCTGGTAAGAGAGCAATTGAAGCCCTTCTCGGATACCTTATACCTTTTTCTTCAAAATACTACTGACGAGTTGCCAGAGCTAGCTGCCTTGCCGCAGCCGTGGCTGCATATCGCCAAGCCGAAGCAGCTTCTAGTTGAGCAGCTGCTTCAAGATATACAGGATGAATTTGAGCATCGCGAAGCGGGATATGAATTCTCTATCTGTACGAGCCTTGTCAAGCTGCTCATCATCATGGACCGCGAATACCGAAGGGTGAGACGGAAGCAAAGTGTCCAGTCAACATCGACGAGCCAGCATCCGATTGAGGAAGTGAAGCGATATATTCACGACAATTATTGTCAGGATATACCGCTAGAGCAAGGAGCTTTTCTGGCTAATATGGCGCCGGCCTACTTCAGTACTGTTTTTAAGAAAGAAACAGGCCAGAACTTCGTAGATTACGTGAACGAGGTGCGAATTGAAAGGGCGATGGAGCTAATTCAGCGCAATATGCATACCATTACGCAAATTGGGTTTCAGGTCGGTTTTCATCATCTCAGCCATTTCATTCGAACATTCAAGAAGCGAACAGGCATTACGCCTACTGAATATAAGAAAACATTTGGGTAAGTGTGGAAAATAGTAAAGCCCTGATCTCGCAGTCCAAGCGGGGCGGGGCTTTTGTATGTGTATGGATTGCGTTGAATGCCACATGTTAGAATAGAAGCAAAATAGATAAGTAGGAGGCACTATGGATCAAATCAGATTGTTAAAGCAGGATGAATTGAAGGACAGTCTTGCCTTGTCGGAGTTTGCTTTTCAATTTACCATGTTGCCAGATGAGCGGGAAGAGCGGCTGGCTGTCATGAAGTCCGAGCAGATATGGGGATTTTTCGTTGAGGATCAACTAGCAGCCAAATTATTGATACTGAAGCTGACTACCTGGATTAACGGCAAAGCATTTGAGATGGGCGGTATTGCTTCTGTTGCGACATGGCCTGAATATCGCCGTCAGGGAATGGTTGGCCAACTGTTGTCCCAATCGCTGAAGTCGATGAAAGAATCCGGGCATGTCGTATCCTTCCTGGCACCGTTTGCTTTTGCGTTTTATCGCAAATACGGCTGGGAGACTTTTATTGATTACATGCGATATGAAATTGCATCCAATCAGCTACCCAAGCCAGAGGTTGCAGAAGGCAGTACGCTGCGACGGATCGAAGCGGATGCGGCGGTGTTGAATCCGATCTACGAGGCGTATGCGAAACGCTTTAACGGGATGCTCGTTCGGACCGAAGCGTGGTGGAGCAGTAGAGTTTTCAAGCCTAAGAAAGGGATCGTAACTCTTTACCTGAATCCTGCCGGTGAGACGGAAGGCTATATTATTTATCAGGTAAAAGAAAGGGTTCTCACCGTTCATGAACTGATTACGTTGAGTGAGGACGCCACTCGTGCGCTATGGCGACTGATCTCCAATCACGACTCGATGATTGATAAAGTGGTATGCCAGGCGCCAATTGGCGATCCGCTGCCATATTTGTTGGCGGAACCCAGAATTAAGCAGGAGGTCATTCCTTATTTTATGGCACGGATTGTCGATGCCGAAGCCTTTCTTCGATTGTTTCCATTTAACGAAGTTGCAGATGGAACCGAGGCTTGCAAGCCATTTTATCTTCGGCTTCAGGACGGTCAAGCCGAGTGGAATAACGGGATATTCCGAATTCAACCTGGGAGCGATGAAGGGAACGACATCGTAAAGTTGGACGGGGAACGAGTGTTCTATAGTGAGCGAGGCGCTGAGGAAGATGCGGTGAGGGACATCATTTCGTGTGATATCCAAACGTTATCGGCGCTACTGATGGGGTACAAGCGAGCCGCTTTGCTGCATCGCATTGGTCGTCTACACGGGAGTGCGGCTGAGATCACAAGGTTAGAACGATTCATTCCGGAACGAACAACGTATCTGACAGATTTCTTTTAATTATTGGCGGAGAAAGAGGCGCGGATCTTGGATCCGTGCCTCTTTCTTGACAGATAAGAATATGTTTTGAGTTTTTGGGTAAGCCTTATCCCTTATTTTACGCTGAATTACGGAGACTGTTTGTTTGTGATTCCTCAGCTCTCAGATATAGAATAACTGGAAAACCTCCAGCTATTTTTCGCGAAATTCGCTCATAAGTCAAAATAGCTGGAAAAAATACAGGTAATTCATCGAGAATCGCGTCAACTGCTCGAAATTGATGAAATTAACTGTATAAAGTCCATTTATTCCATAAATTACAAATATATAGCTGTATTTAACTGCAGAAAATCCATCTATTGCGGGTGAATGGCCGTTTAATGGTTTAATGCAAGTGCAGAGGTTGAGCTCACGGTGAAGGAGATACTGCAGGACATGCATCATGTGCGTCAAACAACGGGCGATGTAGGGTGATTACGCAGTCCATGCTCCTTCTTGTGAATCAGTTTCATTTGACGGAGAGCCGTATTCGTTAAAAGGTTATTATTAGACATTCGTTCGCATGTAAACTGCCCCATGCCGCATACAATGATAATGCGGTATGGGGTTTAATTTACATACGAAGCAAGTTTTCTCGCGAAAACTCTAAGTTGATGCTTACGTAGAGAGTTTCTAAAGAAACTTTGAGGAGGATGTCGAATGAGTGATCGTTTGAGCATTCAAACGAATCGGGCAAATAATGTGAATCCTAGTGAATTTAGAATGCTAGCCCAGCGTTTGAAGGAGGAGCATGTACAAATGCGTGAGCAGCTCTCCGACATTCGAACGCTAGCTGCAGCTTTGTACACTCTTGATGATTGCTCAATTGGAATGTGTCGTCTGATCGAACTTCAGGACGGCATACTATCCCTGGTGGAGGAGTTGGAGCAGCATTCGGAGTGGGAGGAGCAAGTCTTATTCCCGAGTCTGCAAACTTATTTACATCCGACGATGGCCATCTCAGTAGCGCGGTCCATGCATGTGTTGGAGCAGGATCATGATTTGGCCAAAAAAGTCGTACAGTCATACGTCAACGGTGTCAATGCCATGAGCGTGCCGATCGACATGGACTTCGTCCATGTGATGGCCTCTGAGCTGCTGACCGCCTGCCTTATCCTACTGAAGCACTTCACTTTGGAAGAGGAGCTTGTCTACCCGTTGATTGATCGGATCATGGAACAGATTGCGGAGTAGTGAGGGTAGGGGAGTGAACAAGAGTAACATGGGTAGTAAAAGTAACAAGAGTAACAAGAGCAGCAAGAGTAGCAAGAATAGCAAGAATAGCAAGAGTAGAGTAGTTAAAGTAGCCAATGTTGTCCGAAATATACCTGTGCCGAAAAGGACCTTCCCAAGTGAAACGACTTGGGAAGGTCCTTTTTACAGTTAGTGCCCCGTTCCGCATCACTAACTGTAAAAAGTACATCTATTTCCGGCGTACCCGCCTGATTTGAACGAATAACTGGAAAAACTCCAGCTAATTTCAGCCGTTTGATCGCTTGACGCGAAAAAGGTGAAATTTAACTGGAGTTTTTCAATCTAAATAGCATAATCAGCCGATTTGAGCAAGTTTAGATGTAGTTTTTCCATCTATTCGCAGCGCGGTCCCCGAAATTAGGGGGGATCCCCCACTAAGCCTCCAACGCGCTCAATGTTTTCTCTTCGCATTCTTTGGAACAGAAGCTGTCATGCTCATCTTCACAAGCCTCGCAGCAAATATGCTTCAAGTGGCACAGATCGTTGGCGCAGTTAATATAGCGATCCTCTGCGGTTCCGCAGTGGTAACATTTGCCGACAACGATATCTTCATCTGTGCGGTTAATCGGTACGGAGATGCGCTCATCGAACACATAGCATTTCCCATCAAAAAGGCGACCTTGTACGTCTTCATCTTTGCCATAGGTGACGATACCGCCGTCTAGCTGATATACCTCTTTGAAGCCTTCGTTGATCAAGAAGCCAGATAGCTTCTCACAACGGATGCCGCCGGTACAGTAGGTAAGGATAGGCTTGTCCTTGAAATCCTGCAGATTGTTGCGAATCCACTCTGGGAATTCCTTGGTCGTCTCGACCTCAGGACGAATGGCACCACGGAAATGTCCGATATCATACTCATAGTGATTACGGCCATCGAGCACGATGACATCTTCATTTTTGAGCTTCTCATAGAATTCTTTAGGCTTCAAATGCGTCCCGGTTAGCTCATTCGGATTCACATCTTCTTCAAGACGGAAGGTGACGAGCTCCTTTTTCGGACGGACAAAAAGCTTCTTGAAGGCATGCCCTTCATGCTCATCAATCTTGTAAACCATATCTTTAAACAATGGCATGAGGTTCATCATCGCCATGTAGGCTTCCGTTTGCTCTACGGTCCCAGAAAGGGTGCCGTTAATGCCCTCAGGAGCAATCAGAATGCGTCCTTTTACACCTAACTTTTTACAATAATCCAGATGTTCGCGCGCCAATGCTTCGTGATCAGCAACAGCGACGAATTTATAATACAACAAGATGCGGTAAGAAGCGCCATGTTCAGTCATAACAATTAACCACCTATACGTATAAAATGACACACGCCATCCAGATGGCGTATACGCATATAGTGACATAAATTTATGTATTTTTCAATCTAGTAGCAATTTTTGGATCGTTTCCTCTAATACGCTTGCCGCGGCAAAAACACGATTAGCCGAAAGGTTGCTAGAAGAACCGCGTATACCATGCAGTAAGCGCAAAGCTTTTAATCATACATATTATAGGGGGAATTTAGAAATGCAACTGACTGTTCGTACGAAATTAATTATGGTTTTTACGATCATTTTATTGATGGTAGGGGGAATAAGCTGGACCGATATAAGTCGTATGGGGGCGCTTAAAGATAGCAATTCGAAGCTCGTAGAGAATTGGATGATGGGTATTCAAATTATTGAAGAGATTCATTATAACTCTGAGCATGCACTATCCGTTTATAGAGGGAAGAGGTTAGAGCCCGATGTGAAAAAGCATGAAGCTTTAGATAAAGAAATAGCCGCTGTAATGGAACGAATCAATCAATTGTTAGGAAAATATAAGGAAACTGTAGCCAGTGAAGAAGATGGTGCACACCTACAGGAGCTTGTACAGAATTGGGAAGCGTTTACTGTGACCTTTGTAGCGAATAAACAACAATCAGGTGATCCAACAAGCAAAGCAGCACAGGATAGTCTAGTGGCTATGACGGAAGCATTCGCAAAGGTACAAAAGAAGATGGCAGACATGGTGGCTTACAATCAACAAGGTGGGATCTTAGCAGAGCAAGATAGTCAGAAGGTGTACCGTGAAAGTGTGAGGATGTCGGTAATCGTATTGACAGTGATGATCCTATTCATGATCACAGCTTGTTATATGCTAGTGAAAATTATTTCGGTTCCTGTTCGCAATGCCTCCTTAGCGCTGAATCGTATTGCGAATGGTGATCTGACGGTTGAGCCGATTTATGTCAAAAATAAAGATGAAATTGGCCTGCTCGTTGGGGCTGTTAATCAAATGGTGACTCAGTTGCGTCATTCTGTGGAGCGAATGCAGCAAGCCTCCACGAACATTGCAGCTTCATCTCAGCAGCTTTTCGCCAGCTCCGAGCAGAACACCTCGGCTTCCCAGCATGTCGCTGTATCTGTTCAGGATTTCGCGAGTGGGGCGGATGCACAAGCTCAAAGCTCTGTGGAGTGCGGTAGAGCAATGGAAGAAATGGCAGCCGGGATCTCACGTATTGCAGAAACAACGGCAGATGTATCGGAGTTATCTATGACGGCAACGAACATTGCTGAGCAAGGCACACATGCGATGGGACGTGTCGTTAATAAAATGCAAGCAGTAAGCACGTCCGTTGATGCGGCCAATCAGGTGATTCAAGAGTTGGAGAAGCATTCCCAAAGTATCGGTCAGATTAGCACGTTAATCGGGAATATTGCTTCGCAAACGAATTTACTTGCTTTGAATGCAGCGATTGAAGCTGCGCGTGCAGGCGAAAGCGGTAAGGGCTTCGCTGTTGTTGCTGGAGAGGTGCGTAAGTTGTCTTCGCAAACCGATGATTCGGTTCGTGAGATCTCAGAGCTCATTACTTCGATACGAAGAGATTCTGCACGGGCTGTAGGGGTTATGAACAATGGACGGACAGAAGTGCAGGAAGGACTTCATGAAGTAAGCATTGCGGAGCAAGCGTTCGGTCAAATTGTACAAGCTTCGCAAGAAGTAGCGAGCAAGATTCAAGAAACTGCGGCAGCAGCGCAACAGATGGCAGCAAGCTCGGAAGAAGTAGCGGCTACAGTAGCCCAAGTAGGCTTCGTTGCACAGCAAACCTCAGGCACAGCGCAGTCCGTCGCTGCAGTGACCGAAGAACAGCTGGCATCAGCCGAAGAAATTACGGCATCAGCCAAAAACCTTGCCGGCATTGCCACAGATCTAAGTCTAGTGGTGGGTACGTTCCGTCTTTCTTGAAATAAAATGGTGTCGGTCAGACTTTTTAGAAAGCTGGTTCGTCTAGTTATCGTGAAGGTTAGAACAAGAGAGAAAAAACATGATAACTTAGAAGGAGCGAATCAGAAATGAAAAAAAATCCGTGGAACATGTTGAAAATCGGTGTTGTTGGTTGTGCGATGCTTGTAGGCGTGAGTGCCTCCGTATTGCCAGTAGCTAACGTGGCTTCAGCAGATACCGTAGTGGCTATATCTGCAACATCATCAGTACCAGTCGTCATTAAAGACGTGGTGCTTACCTCGAAGAATGCAGATTTAAAAACAAACATCAAAGTGCCGCAGCTGTCAAACATGCTGGATGCAAGATATCAGGATGAGCTGAATAACATTTTGCTATCACATGCCAACAAAGATTTAGAGATATGGGAAAAAGACGCTACGAAGGCTGCAGCTGCAGCGAAAGAGCATGAATATACGTATCGCCCTTATGAGCTTACGATCCTGTATGAACTGAAATCCGATGGCTCAGGAAACCCATCAGGCGTTGTATCGCTTGAAGTTACAACCTACGGATCAACAGGCGGCACAGGCATGCCAAGAGTAGATACATACAACGTCTTGAATGCAGCACAGGCTCAGCGTGTCACACTCCAGGATTTATTAGGTGCGGACTATAAGGCGACGATCGATGCAGGTGTTAGTGCCAAAATTTCCGAGACCCCTGAAAAATTCTTTAAAGATCAATTTAAAGGGATCAGCGCAGAGCAAGGCTTTTATGTTGAAAAAGGGGAGGCCGTCGTGGTGTTCCCGAAATATTCGATCGCTCCTGGTTCATCGGGTAGCCCGAAATTCCATTTCAGCTTGCCTGAAAATATGACAATTAAGCCAAATCCGGTTCCGCTGCCTGGTGCAGATAAAGTGAAAGTGGACCTGGTAACCAGCGACGTTGTTCTTAATGCGGACGGAGTCTCACTCGTGCCTTTCCGTAAAGTAGCCGAAGGACTTGGCTACACGGTGAAATGGAATCAAGATACGTACTCAGCTGAGGTGACAAAGGGTGCGCAGTGGACGAGTGTGAGCGTGGGGAAAGACAGCTATTTCTTCGCCAAAATGGCACCAGTTTCGCTTGGAGCGGCTCCAGTTATCCTGAACGATTCCCTCTATGTACCTGTTAAATTCGTATCTGAAATTCTTAAAGCCGATGTGACAACTGTTTCGACAGGTATTCATATCGAACAATAAGCGAGATAGATCATATAAAAATGAGCCTTCGGTTGCCTATTTAGGTGAATCAAAGGCTTTTTCACATAACACTTTATTGAAAGCGTTTGCATATACTGTAACATCCCGCATTTAGGAGGTGTTATCGGTATGTATCTCAAAAATAGTTTGTCAGCGCTCCTGGGTCTCTGGTTTCTTATAACGCCTTGGGTGTTCGGATTTGGAGATGACACCAATGCGCTTTTGAGCTGTGCACTGTTCGGAAGTCTACAATTCGTAAGTTCTATGCTAGCTTTAGGGAAAACAGGGAAGCATATGTGGCAGAACTGGGTTTGTGTCGCCACTGGCGCCTTTTTTATCGTATTCCCCAATGTATTTCATTTCTCTTTTATGGTGTTTTTTTCTTTCGTTGCCCTTGGATTTATGACCATACTCATGAATTATGCCAATCTGTATCCTGACGAGCAATAATTTCGTAAATGCCTGTTGAAAAATGAAATTAATTATGTCATAATGAGTTTATCGAACTGACAATATTAAATAGGCGCATCGGAGTTGCCGAACATGTGCCTCAGCTGTTGATTTACAGTTAGGCTTTTCTTTTTAACTACTGATAAAGTCATTGTAATAATATTATTTATACAATATAAGGGGTGATGAACATGAAGGCCCTCATTCTTATTGATTATACGGTAGATTTCGTAATAGGAAAGCTGCCCTGCGGGGATCCAGCTGTCGCGATTGAAGCTCGGTTGTGTGAGCTAAGCAAAAGCTTTCTGACCGAAAAGGACTTTGTCGTGATGGCGATAGATTTGCATGAGGAAGGAGACCCTTATCACCCTGAGACGATTTTGTTCCCACCTCACAATTTACGCGATACGGAGGGGCGGGAGCTCTATGGTCGTCTAAAAGAATTACATGAAGAGCACAAGGAAAACATTTATTGGATGGATAAAACGAGATACAGTGCGTTCTGCGGGACAGATCTTGAATTACAGCTCAGAGCTAGAGGTATTCAGGAGATTCATCTAGCGGGCGTGTGTACAGATATTTGTGTCTTACATACGGCGGTAGATGCGTATAATAAAGGTTTCTCCCTCACGATTCATGAGGATGCGGTTGCTAGCTTTGCTGAGCAAGGTCACGCGTGGGCATTGAGGCATTTTGAACATTCGCTAGGGGCTAAGGTTGTACGGGATTGGAAAAATTAACAAGGAATGCGCAATTGGATGGGACGATATCTGATGGGCTAGCGGGAGGATGATAAAGATGAATTGGCACACGATGAATGCGATGAATAACTTAACGCTACATACGGATAAATATCAAATTAACATGATGTACGCCCACTGGCTGCAGGGGTCGCATACGGAGAGAGCTGTGTTCGAGGTGTATTTCCGTAAGCTGCCTTTTGATGGGGGCTATGCGGTCTTCGCAGGGCTTGCGCGGGTGGTTCATTATATACAGAACCTGCATTTCGGCGAGGAAGAGATCGCCTATTTGCGCATGCAAGAGGAGAACTACAAGGAGGAATTCCTCGATGCGCTTCGCGGGTTTACATTCAAAGGCGATATTCAAGCCATACCTGAGGGTACGCTTGTGTTCCCGAATGTGCCGCTTGTTCGCGTAATCGGCAGTATTTTTGAGGCGCAGCTCGTTGAGACGGCGATTCTGAACTTCGTGAACTTTCAGACGCTCATCGCGACGAAAGCCTCGCGTATGAAAGGCGTTGCTCCGCACGATGTGCTGCTGGAGTTCGGAACACGCCGCGCCCAGGAGGCTGACGCCGCCATCTGGGGCGCAAGAGCGGCCTATATCGCGGGGTTCCACGCGACATCGAATCTCAGGGCCGGGATGCTGTTCGGCATACCGACCAAGGGCACGCATGCTCACGCATGGGTGCAGGCCCACGATACGGAAGCGGAAGCCTTCCGTGCGTATGCCGAGGCCCTACCCGAGCAGGTAACGCTGCTCGTGGACACGTACGACACGCTGCGCAGCGGTGTGCCGAACGCCATTGCTACGGCGCGGCTGCTCGCGAGCCGCGGCAAGCGCTTGAACGCCATTCGCCTCGACAGCGGCGATTTGGCGTATTTATCCCAGCAGGCGCGGCGCATGCTGGATGAGGCGGGCTTTCCGGAGGTGAAGATTGTGGCATCCAATGATTTGGATGAGCACATCATCGCCGGGCTGAAAGCCCAAGGGGCTAAGATCGACAGCTGGGGCATTGGCACCCAGCTGATTACAGCGGCCGACCAGCCTGCGCTGGGCGGGGTGTATAAGCTTGTTGCCCGGGAGAAGGACGGCGAATTCGTGCCGGTCATTAAGATTTCGGGCAACCCGGAGAAGGTGTCGAATCCAGGCTTCAAGGAAGCCTACCGGATTATGAACTTGAAGACAGGCAAAGCGGAAGCTGACTATTTGGCTTTGCAGGACGAAGTGGATATTCGTCAGGGGGCGCGGATTAAGCTATTTGACCCGATCCATCCGTACCTGTTCAAATATATCGAGAATTATGAGGCGATTCCGCTTTTGAAACCGATTTTTGAGGGCGGTAAGTTGATCTATGAGCTTCCTAGTTTGGAGGCGATTCGTGACTACCATGCAGAGCAAATGCAAACGGTTTGGCCGCAATATCTGCGGATGCTGAACCCCGAGGTGTATCGTGTCAATTTGAGCGCAGCCTTGTGGCAATTGAAAATGGATTTAATTCATGCGCATCAAAATTAAGCAGTCCCAGTCTTTAGATTTCCTGTCTCCTACCTCCTACTAACGTAGATTTTGGTAAAATCCGACTTCAGTGGTATGATTAATATGAGCTACACGGTAAAGATGCGCTCATTCTAATCTTATTCCGATGGAGGTTGTTAGCAATGTCTACGCAAGCGAATCAAGCATTTACAGCAGGAGTTACGCTCAACAATGGTGTACATATGCCTTGGCTGGGTCTCGGTGTTTATAAAAGCAAAGAAGGACAAGAGGTTATCGGAGCGGTTCAAACCGCTTTGCAGTTAGGCTATCGAAGCATTGACACTGCTGCGGTATATCGCAATGAGGAAGGCGTCGGTGAAGGTTTGCGCCAAAGCGGCGTGCCGCGTGAGGACATTTTCGTAACCACGAAGGTGTGGAATGCGGATCAAGGCTACGAGTCTACGCTCCAAGCTTTTGAAGCTAGCCGTAAGCGGCTTGGGCTGGAAACGATTGATCTTTATTTGGTACATTGGGCCGTGTCCGCGACGTATCGGGAAACTTGGAAAGCGCTGGTCCACCTCTACAAAGAGGGGCACGTTCGTGCAATTGGCGTTAGCAATTTTCAAATCTCTCATTTGGAGCACGTGATCGAAGATACCGGAGTTGTTCCTGCGGTCAATCAAGTGGAGTATCATCCGGAGCTTTCGCAAAAAGAGCTGCTCACGTTTACGCGTGAACGGGGCATTCAATTAGAAGCATGGAGCCCGCTTATGCAGGGTAAGTTAGATCAGCCTGAATTGGCGCAGCTTGCTGCGAAATACGAGAAATCGGCTGCACAAATTGTGCTGCGTTGGGACATACAGCATGGCGTCGTGACGATTCCGAAGTCCGTGACCGAGCATCGGATACGTGAGAATGCAGATATTTTTGATTTTGAATTGAACGCCGAGGATATGGCTTTGATCGATTCGATGAATAAGAATCAGCGTATCGGACCCGATCCGGATAACGTGACGTTCTAATGGATTGTTGTTCTTAATATGAAAATTTAAAATGGAATTCCAAAGAGGAAACGCCCGTTTGTGCGGGGTTTCCTCTTTTCAATGCGTGGGAAGAGATTTCCTCCCTCCGATTATTTCAATAAAGCAATCATTTGATACACCTCGCGGTGATCACCTGGCAGTAAGAAATTCGCGACCTTCAGCTGTGAGGAACCATCTCCGTCAAGGAAAAGCCCATCGACAAGCTGATTCTCCCCTACTTGCTCCTGTACCGCTGTACGGAACTCTTCCCCTGTACACGGGGTTGGCGCTACGACGAGATACACGTTGTTCATTCGATCATACACGATGCCGGATCGCATGCGCTTCTCATTGATGACAGGCATTTCTTCCGAGATCGCTTGCTCGGCCCAGCCGAATGGATTCGTAAGCCCCATGCTTACACCACCCTGCGCCCAATAACGCGTTCGATCCATCACCTTGAGCTCGCTCGCATTTTCGACAATTTGGACGGTAAAGGTCTGCGCCTTCTCATCCCATACGAGCGTCCCTCGTTTCCGATCCGTATTGTACCAGCCTGAGCCGTAATCCCCAGGTTGCCCCTTAACAGGCAGATCATTGGTCACTGCGATGCTTAGCAAATATCCTTGCCAGAAAAATCCGCCGTTAATCCCATTATCCTGTCGATCGGTAACATTGGCTTTAATCGCTTTGAGTCCTATGTTTTCAGGTGACGTTTGGATTACGTGAAGCACGACGCCATTCGTTGCCGGTTGGATGCTATACACGGCATTCGTCGCTGGAGGCGGTTGAGAAGCCGTGTGTAGACCCCAAATTAAGGTCCATACGAAACTCATGATCATAATGAGAAGATAGATTAGTAGCTGAGCAGCATGCGCTTTGAAAAGGCGGATAACGGACATAGAGTTCTCCATCCCAGCTGTAGTGGATTCTTTACTATTAGTCTATGAAAAGAGTGAGGTAGATATACCTATTTGTCTACGAAAAAAACGCCTACGAAGGAATCTACCATTCGTAGGCGTTGGTCATGAAACATCTATGTAATGTCATGAGCTAGAAAATAGGTATACGTGCTTTATTCCCATCTTTGGCATATAAAATCGCTTCCGAGCTAAATAAATCTACACGCTCTAACGAATTAACTAAATTCATGGTGGTGAATTTGTTATGACGAAGTGCGTTGATCAAAGAGGGAATTAACTTATGATCCGTGCCGACGAAATTAACAGAAATCGGCTTCTTATTAAATAAAATATTCATTCTCACTTCAACACATCTCCTCCTGAATGGTTTATTAAGTAGATATTAAGATTATCATACCTTTCTCAATAAGTTCGTCGATTGACGTTGTCGGAATTCCACTAGTTCTGTCAGTGGAGTTTGTCTGATAGAGTTGTCTGGGAAGGTCCTACGTGAGAAAGTGTAACTGTGCGTTCATTTGTTAAAATATAAGAAATTATATGTTTCACCTAATAAGTTGGCTATATTTTTCCATAAACGCTTCCGTCCTCTGATGGACGGCGTAGCCGTTTATTTTGTATGATAGGGTGAGTTAAGCAAAATTTGGGAGCGGAGGGGGCTAGCATGATGGAGTCTTCACAGATTGTTATTGAAGCGGATGGTTTAATTAAAAATTATGGATCCTTCCAGGCCGTGCGAGGCGTTAACTTTCAGGTTTATCAAGGCGAGGTATTCGGCTTACTCGGTCCTAATGGCGCTGGAAAAACGACAACGATGGAAATGATCGAAGGGCTGCGGAAGCCAGACGGCGGACGTGCGATTGTAGCTGGATATGATACGCAAAAGGATTTAGGCAAGGTCAAGGAAGTCATCGGCGTTCAGCTTCAGTCGACATCGCTGTTCGAGCTGTTAACGGTTGAAGAAATTATGAGGATGTATGCCAGCTTCTATCCGAAGTCAATTCCGATTCAGCCACTGTTAGAAGATATGACGTTAATTGATAAAAGAAACGGCCGCGTAAAGCATCTTTCTGGCGGGCAAAAGCAGAGACTTGCTATTGGTCTTGCTCTGCTCAACGATCCCAAGGTTATTTTTCTGGATGAACCTACAACTGGGTTAGATCCGACAGCAAGACGAACGCTATGGGAGATTATTCTGAAGCTGAAGGAGCGAGGAAAAACGATTGTGCTGTCCACACATTATATGGAAGAAGCGCATGTGCTCTGCGATCGTATTTGTTTAATGGATCAAGGGAAGGTCGTCGCATTGGATACGCCTCGTAATCTAGTGAGCAGCTTGCAATCGGATAGTGCAATCGAGTTCAGATTGCAAGATTTGGAGGATACGGACAAGGAATCGGTTCTTGAAGAGCTTCGCGAAATCCGTGAAGTAAAAGGCATCGACGTGCGCAAGGATGTATTCGTCCTCTATACAGATAAACTGCAAGAATCGCTTATCGACCTCATTGAGAAAAGCGCTGGCGGCAGATTGCAATTGGCAGACTTGCAGACAAGAACGGCTACGCTGGAAGATGTATTTATTTCCATGACCGGAAGGAGCTTGAAAGAAGAATGAATACCTATATCCAATTGACGTTAAGCCAGCTTCGGTTGTTTTTGCGTAATCGACAAGTGCTCGTATTCACCTTATTCATGCCGCTATTCTTCATGATTATGCTCGGTTCCTTTCTGGGCAAGGGGAATGACATCATCATAGATGGCGTTGTTATTGACCAGGATCGAAGTGCGGAATCCAAGATCATGGTGGAGGCACTTCAAACGAATAGTATATTGAAGCTAAAGTCATCCGATGACTTGGATAAGTCGCTAGAGCAGCTGAAACATGGTGATCAGAAGCTAGTTGTGATTATTCAGAAAAACTACGGGCAGGCGGTAGGGCTGAAGGGAGCAAATAGCACTAAGGCGAGCTTCCTTCAGGTTTACTATGATCAAACCAACCAACAGAGTGCGCAGATCGGCCTGCAAACGGTCGGGCAGGTGGCGGATGATGTTTCCAAGCAAATCTCTAACTACATTCCAATTGTTAAAATAGAGCCCGTTGGCGTGCAAGCTTTGCAGCTTCGCTACATTGATTTCCTCGTGCCAGGTATTCTGGCTATGATGATCATGACCAACAACTTAAACGGCGTCTCGGGGCAAATCGCTTCCTGGCGTGAGCGAGGTGTGTTGCGACGTATGCAAAGTACACCGTTGAAGGCCTCAACCTTCATCGCCGCGCAGATTACCGCGCGCCTCGTGATGAACACGGCCCAAGCCTTGATTGTGCTGCTTGTAGGCACCTTGATTTTCGGGACGCAGGTGAACGGCTCGTGGCCGCTGCTCCTGCTGTTTATCGTCATGGGTACATTGACGTTCATGTCCATCGGTTTTATCATCGCCGGCGTGGCCAAAACCCCGGAGAGCGCTGGGCCCATTTCCGGGCTGATCTCGTTCCCGCTCATGTTCTTGGGCGGCGTGTTCTTCTCCGTTTCCAGCATGCCGGAATTCTTGCAGCCGATCGTGAAATCGATCCCGATTACCCAGCTCAGCACCGCCCTTCGGCAGATCATGAATGTGGGAGCCGGGTTCGGGGAGCTCTGGCAAGAAGGGCTGATGCTGGCCATTTGGCTGGTTGTGTCTTTCATTGTGGCTACGTTTACGTTTAAGTGGGAGTAGGGAAATATTGTTGTGGAGGACAGGAAAGAACTGCTACTAATTGGGAAATACTGATCTTATAAATGAGCGTAAAATTAAACACCGACTTGTTTGAACATGGTACAATTAATAAATGTTATAGTGAAATCAGAAGGAGGCCCAACATTGTGTCAAATCCGGATGAGAAGAAAATCCATACCTATCAAGATTGGCAGACATGGGACGGAACATGGGAGTTAATTGATGGCAAAGCCTATAATATGTCGCCAGCTCCGACCTCATTGCATCAATTTATTGTAGGAGAGCTTCATTTCGCCCTGCGGACATTCTTTCAGAATCGGAGTTGCTTTGTGTTTGTGGCTCCATTTGATGTGTTTTTTAGCGAAAGTGAAGAGTATGAGTCGCCTGATCATGTCACACAGCCAGACCTCTCGGTTGTGTGCTCGAAGGATCAGATCTCAAAACATGGCTGTCAAGGTGCTCCAATGGTAATCATTGAAGTGCTATCCCCTTCCACCGCATTGAAAGACTTTAATGAGAAATTTAATTTATATCAGAAGTATGGTGTTCAGGAGTATTGGATTGTCGATCCGGGAAACCGAACAGTTCACGTGTATTCGCTGCTGGATGGTAGTTATCAGGTACGTCAACTGTTTACGGAGCAGGAAACGATCCAGTCTATTGCATTTAAAGATTTGCAAGTACCAATGAACAAGCTGTTCATTCTGGGATAATTAGAACAATAAACCGGCGAGATATGAAGCCCAGCCTTTGTCATGTTTTTGGTTTCGAGATGCAGCCAGTAGAGAGCATTACATCACGCAGCATCGTCAGAATATCGCGTTAGGTCAGGTATTCCCGTTAATGCAACAAAAAACCTCAGCTCCCACGAAGACATCGTGGTGGCTGAGGTTTTTAATCATTTCCATTCCGAGTTACAAAAACCGCCGATGATGCTTCTTCCCATCAAAACTAAATAACACCGGCTTATCCTCCACAACCGTATGCATGTGGATGGTCTTACCCCACAGCTTATAAATATACGGCAGCGTTCGCTCCACATACTTCAGATCCAGCTCCACGCCTTCAAAAGCGTGCTTCAAATACAACTCGCCGTTACGCTGGTAATCCCCGTCTTCCACAACGATGTAGGGAAAACCGCCATTCACCCTGGAATAAATAAGCTGATCGCGCGTATTTTCCCACGTTTTATCCGTAATTTTCCATTCGGGGCCCTTCTTCTCAAACACATACAGGTCTAACTCTTCAACCAGCGGTTTATTTAAATAATTACGGATGAACGAGGTATCGGATTCGTACTCGCGTACTTCAAAGATCTTCTTCCTGCCTTGGCCAGGCTTCCGCCCGAACCGGCGAATTTCTTCTTCCGTCGGCGCATCCCAGTGCTTCTCGATGTCTTCAAATATTTTTACGCCCAAATAATAAGGATTTAACGAATGGCGAGAAGGAACAACGACGGAGGAGTTCAGCTTGGAGTATTCGATCGTTTCTTCCTCGGTCAAGTCCATTTCACGCAGGATGTGTTGATGCCAGTACGATGCCCAGCCTTCGTTCATGATTTTGGTTTCGAGCTGCGGCCAGAAGTAGAGCATTTCATCGCGCAGCATGGTCAAGATATCACGTTGCCATTCTTCCATGTAGGGGGCATTCTCTTCAATAAAAAGAAGAATGTCCTTCTCGGGCTTAGGCGGGAAACGCTTCGTATCTTCTTTATCCAGTGAAACCAAAGGTTTATTTCGGCTATCTAAATCCCATAAATCCTCATATCCGTAGGTGTTTTCCGACCGCACCGCTGGTGTAGCGGCTTTGTTATTTTCTTGGCGTTTGCGCGTTTGTCCATACGTTAGCGTTAGTACAGGATCAATGTGCTCTTGGATGGCAAGTACGGCATCTATGAATTGTTCAACCTCATCGATCCCGTACAGAATTTCATATTGGTGAATGCGCTCGGCCGTGGCGGACATGCTCTCTACCATGTTGCGATTTGTTTTGGAGAAGCGTGCGTTATTTTTGAAAAAGTCGCAGTGAGCCAACACGTGCGCGACGATGAGTTTATTTTGAATCAGGGAATTTCCGTCCAAAAGGAAGGCATAACAGGGGTCCGAATTGATGACCAATTCGTAAATTTTACTGAGTCCAAAGTCGTACTGCGTTTTCATACGATGGAAATTTTTTCCGAAACTCCAGTGACTGTATCGTGTTGGCATCCCATAGGCACCGAAGGTGTAAATAATTTCTGCTGGACAGATTTCGTACCGCATCGGAAAGAAGTCGAGCCCAAAGCCTTTCGCGATCTCCGTAATTTCATCAATGGCATATTCCAGCTTCTGGATTTCGGATTTACTCACTGTGCAGGCACTCCTTCCTTTTTGGTGAAAAAGGTTTTCAACGCTTTATACACTTCACCTTTTTCACGGATGACGTAATGCAGGAATTTCGGATTGTTAATATGACGGAAGGCGGACATCAGCGTAGAGCTGCGATTATATTGATTCACTTCCCCGTAGCCAAACATGTTCGACCGTTCCATTAATTGCGAGATCAGCTTCACACAGCGCTCGTTATCAGAGGTCAAATTGTCACCGTCTGAGAAATGAAACGGATATATATTGAACTGAGAAGGGGGATACCTTTTATCAATAATATCGATGGCTGTTTGGTAGGCAGAAGAGCAGATCGTCCCTCCGCTTTCGCCTTTGGTGAAGAACTCTTCCTCTGTAACCTCTTTAGCCTCTGTATGATGGGCGATGAACACAATTTCAACATTCTCATACTTCGTACGCAAGAAGCGGGTCATCCAGAAAAAGAAACTGCGGGCTATGTATTTCTCGAAGGAGCCCATGGAACCAGAGGTATCCATCATGGCAATAATAAGCGCATTGGAATGCGGTTTCTCGATTTCTTCCCATGTTTTGAAACGAAGATCATCCGGGCTGATGTGATGAATACCTGGCGAGGTGGAGCGAGAATTGCGACGCATATTTTCCAAAATCGTACGTTTCTTATCGATGTTGGACATGATCCCTTTTTTACGAATATCGTTGAAAATAACTTCAGTGGTCGTCATGTTTCGTTTCTCTTTTTGCTGCAAATTCGGCAGCTCAAGCTCCGAGAATAACATCGCTTGCAGCTCTTCCATACTCACTTGGGCTTCGTAATAGTCTTCACCGGCTTGATCCCCCGCGCCTTCTCCTTTACCTGGACCCTGTGCAGGCTGTGGATCTGTTCCCAGCACATCGCCGACCTGTGAGTCGCCGTCTCCCTGACCAACATGCTTGCCTTTGTTGAAGTTATAGCGGAAGCGGTATTCGTCCAAGCTTTTTATCGGTACCTTCACGACTTGTTTACCGTTGGACATGACAATGCTTTCATCTGTAACCAGGTCAGGAAGGTTCTGTTTAATGGCATCTTTGACCTTCTCTTGATGTCTGGTTTGATCTTGGTATCCTTTGCGGTGGAGTGACCAATCCTCTTTGGAAACGATAAATAAGGGCTCTGTCATGGGGACACCTCCTTGGCGTTTATAATAAGCAGAACGCTAATCAGACATAGGGAAATAAAGCTTGTTATTAAATATATTCAAGTGCGCGAGGGATATGTGGTGAATTGTTTGTGAATGTAAATGTAATATAAAATGACATAAAATCACTTATTTCTTTCTCGATAGCGGAAAACTCACAAAAAAACCGATTTAATGTTACATATATTGACATGGAATTCAAATGTCGACTATAATGTACTTACGATCACAGCGCTGTGATCGTAATCTTTTCTAGCATATTATCGTGCTAATCGGCAATGAAGCCGCGATGACATCTCATTCCAAACGGGTGCCTTGTGGCTTTTTGTTGTTTTCACATTATTGAAATTATACATATACATTTACGGGGGGGTTAGCTCATGATCAAGCTATTACACGTAGCTGAGTATAATCAGATTGAAAGCAGTCTGAGTAAATTAGCGGATGGCGACTTCCGTGTGAATAGTGACGGAGTGGCAATTAAAGAAAGATCTACCATGCTTCCGATTTTGAAAAGAACGATCCGAAGTTTAAAATCACTCGTGCGAGCGGTTGATCATTCTTCTAGAGAGCTCCATATAAAGATGGAGGACACGAGCAGCAAGTCTGCGATGGTTTCTGAACAAGTTGAAGTGGTTACCAGCACGATCCGCGAAATTGCAGTCGGCATGCAGGATGCATCGGAGCACGTTTCCGACATTGCAGATGAAATGCATAAAATTCATCACTTTCTTCAGGAGGTTAAGGGGAAAAATGGTTCCGTTGTAGGTTCATCTGAAGAATTGTCAGAAGATGTTTCATTAGGGAAAAGGGAAATGTCTTCCGCTATGGAACAAATGCGCTTTATTTCGGGTGAAAGTGTTCAGGTGCAAGAACGGATGGATCGTCTTGGCAAGGCCATTGGAAAAATCGCCGATATTACTAGGTTGATTGAAGAAATAAGCTCACAAACCCAATTGCTCGCATTAAATGCGAATATTGAAGCAGCGCGTGCAGGGGAACAAGGGAAGGGATTTGCGGTTGTCGCCAAGGAGATTACGAAGTTAGCGGTTCAAACCAAGCAGGAAACCTTAGGTATTCAAGAGTTGATTAGGACTGTGACCCAAAGCGCTGATGTACTGGGGGAGTCTATCAATAAGATAGATGTTACGATAGGAACTGGTGTACTAACGCTGGAAACGGCAGTAGACAAATATCAAAAAGTAGAGACGTTTCTCGTCCAAATCGTTGGGGAAATGAGAGAAGTCGACGGAAGACTAGAAGGGATAACTGGCAGTACGTTATCGATTACGGATTCTGTCAATCAAACTTCCGCGATGATCCAGCAAGTAGCTGCCGGTAGTGAAGAAGTGTTGGCATCCGTTGAAGTGCAACAACAAAACTTGTTGGATATTAATGATAATATTCAGGAATCGGCTCTAAAAAGTCTGTCACTTCGTTCATCTGTTTCCCAATTCAGATTACCCTCGCTACATGACACGCACCCCCTACAAATCGAAATGGATTGTTGGATGGAATGTGCAATGGCGATCCGTGCCGTGATGGTTTCGATGATTGAATCACGTGAGTTCGAGAAGATCAAAGCATGGCATCGAAAAAAGGAAAGCAATGAGGCTCATTTAGTGATTTGCTTTCAAAACATTGAAGCAAAAGTGAAAACAGAAAAGGATCGTCATTATTTTGATGCGATATATACAGCTTGGCAAGAATTTGGTGTCATAAAAGACCAAAATGCGCATTGGATGTTGGAAGGGAAATATGACAACGCCAAGCAAGCTTCAATTACAAAAGGTAGAACCTGCTTTAAGAAGGCTGTGGACTTAGTGACCGAGTGGATGGAGGGGGAATAACAGATAAACCTCATGAAGCGACTCAAATATTGGCAAAAGTTTTTATTGATCGGAATGTTGTTTTTAATGCCCTTGACAACCAAAGAGGATGCTTGACGAATTAGCTGAATTTTTTTCTGGCCAAAAAGTCTGCCTGATCTCCTGCGACTAAGCGAGATCAGGCAGACTATTATTTTTCATCTTGCCAGTACTATTGTCTTCATGTTCGCCTGCTTTAATGATATGCTTAACTTCATATAAATAACATATTCGATGCAGCAGGGTGATGAATTTTGAGAAACTGGTTAATCAATCATATGAAATCGACAATCGTCTTCGGCATTCTTGTACTTATTACTATGGTTGGTGGAGTTTTAGGCTACTTCGGACTACATCGAGACAGTGATGGGGGATTTACGCTACATGCGCTTACATCCTTTCGACCAGATGTAGTTGTCATGGGGACAGAGCTCGAAGGTATGTATCTCGCACACAAGGCGAAACAGGAAGGGCTCGATGTACTTATCCTTGAAACGAAGGGAAGATTAGGTGGCCAACTCATCCAAGGTGAGATGCTTTATCTCGATGGAATTTACGATGATGAAGGCACCCCACTCATGCAAGGCGGTATGAAAGAGCTGTTCCATCAATACACGAAAGGAAGCATTCGTAAAAAAACAGAGTTTGCCCATTATTTTCACAAACTTATTGATGGTATCCCACTTGAGAAAAACACCGTGCTGGAAGACATGAAAGTGATGGATGGCAAGGTTGTTTCTCTTGCTTATACAGGCGGAGATGGGAAAAAGCGAATTGTGAAGCCATCGTATGTTGTTGATAATTCGGACGACGCAGCGCTGATTCGCAAACTCAATGTGCAAGCGCTTCCAGGGTTGGAAGCACTTTATGGAACCAAGGAACGCGAGTATATGAGTGGCACGTACATGATGAAATTTAAAGGAGTCGATTGGGACAAGTTTCAAACTCATTTTTGGGCAATGGATAAGATCGAGCGTGCTCATAAATATGGACCTGAAAGCTATGTGAATTCCCACATCGCCTATGGATTTCCGCCAATCGTAGCGGCCTATGAACTGCACAATAAGAGTGAACTCAATTTACGAGGCTTGAATATTCTTAATCAGGGCAATGGGGAAATCATCATCAACGCGCTACAGGTATATGGCATTGATCCAAGTCAGGAGGAAACGACCGAACAGGGGATGCAGCAGGCGAAAGCAGAAATGCCTTTCATAAGTGATCATCTACGCAAGCATATGATTGGCTTCGAGCAGTTGGAACTGGATGGAGAGACGAACGATCTGTACGTTCGGGAGTTTAATCATTACCCAACAGAATACGTGCTGCAGGCGTCGGATTTGATGAGCGGCCGGATGTTCTGGGATAACGTTAGTATTGGTGGATATTTCATGGACATTCAAGGCTCGCGTTCCAATCGGGAGGGACTGGCTATCGGCAGACCGGATAAATATGGCATTCCGCTGCGAAGCTACTTGCTTCACGATTATGACAATGTCGTCACCGCAGGGAAGCTTGTTGGAGCAACTGCAGTGGCATATGGAAGCGTAAGAATTCAGGCGAACGGGGCAATGGCAGGAGAGACGATCGGTGTACTCATGGCGCAGATGCAAGGGAGAAGCCTGAAGTCGACGACGCCAGAGGAAATTGCTCGGCTTCATGAACGGATGGAGAGTAAGTATCAGATCAAGCTGCATGACAGAATTGCGAAGGACAAAATTGCCCATCTTTCTGTAGCAGAAAAAACAGAGTTAGACAAAGGGCTGATTACGTTGTTGAAAGGCAATACAGTCGCACATCATCTGCCCTTTATCCGAATCAGCCTGGAAGGTCGAGCGATTACTTACAACGGGATTAAGCCAATTGTCATTGCAGGCATCCCTTGGGTGCCGCTTAATCAAACATTCGAGAAACTTGGTCTTGGAGATGCCACGTACGATGAAGAAAACAAGCGTATCCTATACTCTTCTATGGGGAGGACTGGAACGATTCCATCGGCGGACGTACATGTGTTGAACAATTTTGTGCTCGTAAGCTGGGCGAAGCTCGCGGAAGTGTTTGGCTACAACTGGGAGTGGAATGAGGTTAGGGACGAGGTAATCGTGAAGCGTTTATAGAAGTTGAGTAAAAAAGAAATCGTCTGACTTTGGTAACAATGGTTAATCGAGGTTTCAGCCTAAGCCCACACCATCCCCCGACATAAGCAATAGTCTACTCTATAGGTTGTTGGGGAGAGTGGATACAGGATGGGGATAAGCCGACAGCATCATAAACTTCTGAGATTACATCCGAAAGTTAGCTTGCACGCTACAAAGCCAATCAAACAACGCGTATACGCAATCCGCAAGATTGCTAGGATCATGTTGCCCTTCTACCGTAAGCTAGCGAGCAACCGTACGTTTTCCATCCAATGGGCGAAGGCCGTACGGGAGGCCGATATTGCACGCATGAATAAGCTGCTGCGCTCGGTCATCGGCTCAGAACCTGTATCCGCCTTGGCGTCCAATGGCGTGGGTTGGTTCGTCGATTTCCCATTGCCGAAACCGCTTCTTGTGATCACCAACGGGACGACGATTCGTCCAGGTCAGGTGCAGTTCACGTTCAGCTCTACGATAAATCGTGCGATCGCGAAGGCGGTCATTCCGCTATATCGGGAAATCAATTGCAATCCCAGTTACGCGGCACTTCTGGTCACGGCGATCAATACGCAGAATGAGGTATTGTTGAATCAATTGGTACGGAGTAAGGTAACGAGTCGGAGATTAGTCTCTGTTCACATTGATTTCTCCGGCTTCTTTCTCGGTTTCAAATATCCAGAAAGTAAGTATGTATATTTAAATGAAGTGTTTCGTGAGTATGTCATGTGACATCTGGTTAAAAGTAAATGGATTCGGTATAAATTTCTAGGTGCGCCACTAATCAATTGGGGGCATTTCGTAGTATAATGTTTCTATTGATTATTGGAGGCACACACATGACATTAATTAAACATCTACAAGCACCAGATGAATTTACGGGTTTTTACTTAATTAAAGAGTTGGAAGTTAAACAGACCAATACAACACCTGCCAAGGATTTTATGGATATTGTACTCTGTGATGCGAGTGGTCAAGTATCCGCCAAAATGTGGGACGTCAGCATCGCCGATAAAGAGACCTTTTTCCCGATGACCTTAGTAAAGGTACAGGGACTCGTGCAAATGTACCGCGAACGCTTGCAAGTGAAAATCGGGAAGATTCGTAAAGCGCTGCCAGAGGATGGCGTGCAAATCACTGATTTTATCCGCTCTGCACCGATCAGTCCAGTGGATCTGATTCATACAATCAACAGCGTTTTGGCGAATATTTCAAATCCAACAATTCAGTCGATTGTCTCGTTTTGCGTGGCGAAGGTCGGGGATAAGCTGGACCATTATCCTGCTGCCAAAACGCATCACCATGCGTATTTCGCGGGTCTAGCCTATCATATCGTGCGTATGCTGGAGCTTGGCGAATTTATTTGCAAACAGCGGCCATTCCTGAATGCTGACCTGATCAAAGCAGGCATTATCCTTCATGATATCGCGAAGCCAGAGGAAATGATCGCGCAGCTTGGCATCGTTTCTGACTATAGCGTGCAAGGGAAGTTGTTGGGGCACATCTCTATGGCCTCCAACTGGATTACAGAGGCTGCTCTGCATCTGGGTCTAGATCTTCAATCGGACCTTGTCATTGGCTTGCAGCATATTGTATTGTCTCACCACAACTTACCGGAGTGGGGAAGTCCTGTACTGCCGCAGCTTCCGGAGGCTGTCGCGCTTCATTACATCGATTCGATGGATGCGAAGCTGCAAATGGTCGAGGATACGCTGCTGATCACACCGGAGTCTGAGACGTGGACACCGATGATCCGCGGGTTGGAGAACAAAGCGATGTATCGATTGAAGCTGTAAGGCAGCGAATCGGACGGGGAGCCGTTTCCGAGTAGAGGGATCTACTTGGGGATGGTTTTTTGTGCTTGGTGTGGGTGTTTCATTTTGTTTTTAGAATGTTTACCTTTCGAAGAAGGAAAGCTCCGAACCCTGTCGAATTAAAATAATGTAAATTACTTACAGGCATCTGGGGGAAGGTGAATACATGCAACGATGGCTTCAAATCCATCAATTACGATGGAAAACATGGTTGGTTATCATAATTGGCTTATTATTTATGGCTACTCATGCGAGCGCGGAGCAATCAGTTGGAATGAAGGCGATTCCAAAGTGGGATCTACTTTGGGGTGGGACTGCTGATAAGATCGAAGATGTCATCGCTTCTTCAGGTGAACTTCACTGGATGACAATTGAGAGTGGCACTGAGATACCTGATAAGCCGGAAGAGGTCTCTACAGC
>NZ_JBFUHL010000027.1:0-74607 GCF_056402415.1 Paenibacillus sp. P4_A9 | reverse complement strand
TTATAATAATCATAAAAACCGCGTAATTACTGGACTTTGACTAACGATCTTTATTTTCCTGAATCACATCATCATATCATTCTCATTGGTGTAATACTCCACAAGAAGATAATCCGGACAAAGTGACAAACTTAATTTGAGTGCTAACAATTTTGAAAACTGTATAAATACTGTACATTGACTAACGAACTTTATTTTCCAAAATTACTACCTGATCAAGGAAAATAAAGTTCGTTATTCGAGTTTACATTAGTAAACATAAATTTCGGAATCATCAAAAGGATCTGAGTAGCAGCAGAAAAAATGACCGCGGCGAAGTCCACCGGTCATTGATTGTTTGTCCTCTCTAGATTCTGAGGCCCATAGCTTCTTTGTGTTGATTTTAATGTATAATCAGAGAAATGGGATAAAATACACTTTATTTAGCGCTAGTAATTTATTTGGGGGTAAAGGTCTTTGCTTACAATTCATGACGTGATCACCGAGCTTAATTTGTCCAGACGGACAGTTTTTAACTGGATCAAGAAGGGGATTTTACACCCAACGAGTTCACAGGATAGCTTGCAATTTTCCCCTGACGAGATTGAGAAAGTTAGGAGATTTTTCAATGAACATGTAACCACTAGAGAGGCAGCCCTCATATTAGAAGTTCCGATGACATTTCTCAATCGCTGGATTGAGAACAACATAGAGGGTGGTTTCCCAGCACATCCCTATCTAAGTAATGCAACTGCTATTCCCAAAGCGTGGATCGATTCTCACCGCGTTGTGATAAGTGGAGAATTTTCTGGTCAAAAGAAGAGGAATAGAAATACACCAAAAGAGATAAAGGGACGTGAGTTGAATCCATTTTTTAATGGATACCGCCTGTTCGATCGCTTTGATAAGGCTGGGGATTACTGCTGGATTGTTGACACGGATCCGTTCACAATTCTTAGTAATGGCAAAATGGTCGTATTGGACAATCCAGTTCCAGAGGGAAATAGTGAGCCCTGTCTCAATTTGCCCTATGCTGCAAGTAAAGGGGCAGTCCGATTTAGAATTCCTTTCGCATCATTGGACGATAGGACTCTACAGATGCTGGGGATCATGGTCCATCACTTTGGTACAAAGAATATTCGGGTTTTTGCGGAGCAAGATTTATACCTAGTTGTCGTTAGGAGTGGCATGGTTTTACGTAATCGTGAGTTTGAGACGATATTGAAGGATTATGTGGTTGAAGGGCAGATCTTCTCAAATGATGATGGGATTGTCATAGGCGATTTTGTGCATAGACTTACGATCTCATTACATTATTCAGAATTTCAAAAATTACATAAAGAAACCGATGGCCATGTACATGAATTGATATCTAAAATCGTTAGGAATCATTTGAATATTAATAAATTGTAAACGTATTGCCTTATCTTGGTGTTTTATTTATAAACTAATGGACTTATGGTACTATTAGAGAATGGAAAATGAGTACAAAGTAGGAGAATTCGCAAAATTAATTGGCAGGACTGTAAGTACTCTGCAAAGATGGGACCGAGACGGAACCTTAGTTGCTCACAGAACCGAAGGGAATCGTCGGTTTTATACCCATGATCAGTACATAAAAGTGAAATTCAGAGATCATCGTTCGGCAAGAAAGGGGGCTGTCGTCGGATACTGCCGTGTTTTCAATGGCGAGAGAAGGCAATTGTACGATAGGCTACAGTATGAAAGGCAACTGTACGATTACCAACATAGTGTTATTCTCGAATATGCGGTTGAAAATAATATTTCAGTTGATCATTGGTTTTATGATACTGGTGGACTTTTAAATGAACGGAAAGAATACATCAAGATGTACCAAATGATTGTAGCTGGTGATGTGAGTTTATTAATTGTGCCAAAACGAGACAGATTAATGAGACATGGATACGAAGCTTTTACCATATTGTGCGAGTTACATGGGACTATAGTCATAAGTGTAAGTGATTATCGTCCAGTGGATGAGTACTTGATTTCTCCGATTGAAGAAGAGACGGATGAATTGTTACAGCTCTTAACGTATTATCATCGAATAAATAAGCAAAAAGTCATTGAACAAATTAACAAGATGCCTTAGTGCAAATATATTGCATTTCAATAGGTGCAAGGCTATACTAATCGTAGATTGTTACTAGTTCAGCAAGAGAGTTGCTGCGCTAATTGTTCAAGATAACGTGGCTCTATGAGTCGCACCTTCCTTAGGGAAAGTGTGTCATCATAGAGCTTTTTTGCGTGCTTCTTCCTTTGTTCGACATTATTCGACATGAATATATCTATTTACAATAATCGACATACTTGAGAAAACGGTGTCTTTTAGACCATATAAATAGAAAAATTTGTCGCTATTTCGCTCCTATGTGTGTATAATGAACACGTATGGTGAGGAAGTTAGAAAACATTTACATATTATTATGTCGATATATAGGTCTGATATTTTTTCATATAGAGTAGAATGCCCTAGATGAGGGGGCTAATCTGAGGAGTGAATCGTATTGCGGAAAGTAATTATTGGGGCTTCAGGCGTAGCTCTTATGGCTATATCTGTTATTGGTAATCTTTATTTTTCGAAATTAACAGAGGTCAAATTCACATCAACACTTACGGTTAAGCCAACGCGGTTGCTCAAAACAGGGGAGATTATCGAACCGTCGATGCTCCGGCAAGTATCCATCCCAGAAGCAGCACACGTTAAAGAAGCAGTCGTTGATGCAAAGGATCTCTTAGGTAAAGAAGTTCTTGTGCCTGTTGGGGGGGACGAGGAAATCGCTTCATGGAAAGTCGGAAAGCCAGGATATGTTCCGAAAGAGGGCGAGCGTTACTACAGTTTTAAGACGGATGTCACGGCGAATGTTAATAATATGGTCCGTCGCGGCGATTCTGTAGATGTTTGGGTTGAGTTTGAAAATCCAAAGTTGATAAAGACTCCAAACGGGTTGGAAACGATAGGTGCTGTAAAGATCATCGAAGGGCTTAGAGTCACATCGATCAAGACGGTAGAAGGTGTGGAAGTTGGAGATGGTAATGTGTTGGAAAGCTTGGTCCAAAGTGACTCCGACCAACTAGCGAATAATCGTATGAAATCAACAGGAAGACCAGAAACGAATACGTACATCATGAACGATGATACTTATAGCGCATATGCTCTGGGTTCAATTGGTGGCAAAATAAAACTCGCGTTACCAAACCTAAATCAACGTGACCTACCACCGGCTAAAGTTACGGATTCTTTCTTGGAGCTGCAAAAGGTGGATGCCTTCAATAAACAAAACAAAGGAGAAGTTACGGTAAAGAACGACCTTAAAAATACAGAAGTAAAAGGTGCAGTTTCTAGTCCCCAGCAATCTCCGTCAGCATCCTCGCCACCTACTTCTTCAGTCACACCTAAAGCAACGGAGGTTCGGTAATGAGAGTTCTAATTGGTATCAAGCAGCAAGGGGCAATGGAAAGCCTTCTGGAATATAGAAAAGACAGTATGGAATTTCATATTGTTGATCAAAAAGATGAATTTCTATTCCAACTTGCAAGTGATTATGATGTCGTTTGTGCCGATGCTGGTTTATTCACCGATCTGTATCCTTGGGTATGGGTCGATGAAATTAAACGTGTAGCAACAAGAGCGCTGGTTTACATCGCATTAGACACGGATGCGTACGATTCAACAATGATATCAATTATCGAGAAGTTGGCCTTGGATTATGATTTTACTATTCTGTCAGCACAAATTTCATCTGAAAAGACAGCTTATGAATTTGCCAAAAACATTCTCGGGTTTGAACGCAGTCAAGCTCAATACGCTGAAGGCGGCAAATTTATTACTGTATTGCCAGCATCAGCGTCAGACGGAGCATCGACAATCGCATTAAACACGGCCCTTGCTATCGCTTCAAATACAAATTTACGTGTAGGACTGATCGACGGAAATCTTAAAAACCCATCATTACGTTCTCATTTGAATATTTCGGATCGGATAAAAAGCAATTTTCAAATACGCGCTAAGATGCAGACGGGAACACTTGACCCATCGACTTTACAAGCTGCATCTGTCGTGCATAAGAAGTTTTCAAATCTTTATGTTTTGCCAGGCAGCCACCGAAGGGAAACGGCCTCCGATGTGACGCCAGAGATGATTTATCACCTAATGAGCGTCGCTAGACAGACTTTCCATATTACGATTATGGATGTCAGTTCATTTGCGGATAACGCAGCCACAATATGCGGTGTTAGATATGCGGATGAGAGATGGTTGGTTTCACAACCGATTTATACATCGTACCGGATCAGCTGGAAAGAATGGCTGGAATGCTACTGGCGACTCTGTGGTCTAAGCTCAAAAGACTTTAAGCTTGTTATTAACCGGATACAAGAGAACGATAGCCTCGAAGATATGATTAATTATCTCGATATGGATGTAGCGGGGAAGATCCCGAACGTAGGTGGTGGATTGGGTGTTAAATCAATTCACGATGGTATCCCGTTATATTTACAAACGGGCTCCCAGATCGATTCTTTTATCCATGCAAGTAATGAGCTGGCCTCAACGATTGCAAATAATAATAAAACGGATTTCGTTGCTGCGGCTTCTGAGCAAAGGCAGCCTGGTTTCTTCCGTAAAATATTCCAGAGATAGGGGGTGGTTATTGTGAAGGTGGCTGTGATGAAAATGAAACCACGTATTGCCTTCGATTCATCTAAATATCTGCAAGATATTCGACAAGCGAAGGCAAAAGAACAAGCGAATACATCTCTTCATCTCATTCATGGTGGAGAGGGACGATACATTCCCTTATCTCAAGCTACAGATATTGTCCATAAGCATTTAATGGATCGACAGCAGAAGGATCAAGATTTATATGTAGACATCCTTGCGGCAGGTATAGGTGAGCCAAGTGCAAAAGATCGGATGAAAGCAGTTGTCGATACGCTTATTATGGAGTATCGGATTGAAATTGATCCTGATACTTTAATTGAGGGAATGAATGCAACAGAAAGTATTTTTGCTCAAACATGTGGAGCTAGTCTCATTGAAGATTTAAAGGATCTACCAGATGTAGAAGAAATTCAAGTAATTGAAAAGGATATTTTCCTCATTATGAAGGGGGAAACGATACCCTACACGAAGAGAAAATTTAATTCAATAGAAGAGGTCCTTATCTTGCAAGATCGCCTTGCTCTGTGTGGAAAAAGGCCGATTAATGAAAATGCACCGTGGGTACAGTCGTATTTATGGAACGGATCACGGCTTGTTATGGCAAGAGCACCATACTCGGATGTGCCGGCCATATTCATTCGAAATTTTATCGTTAGAGATGTCACGCTTGAAATGCTCTCAAATGGTGAATACCGAACGATCAACTCCAAGATGGTAAGATTGCTGAAACTTCTTGTTCGGTATCATGCTTGTATCTTGATTGGAGGTTCCACCAATACAGGGAAGACTACTTTTTTGTTTGGTCTTTGTCAGGAAATTCCCGAGCAGGAGCGTATTCGGACTTTGGAGTCCGATTTTGAAATTGCCTTAAGAAGAAGGTTAAAGGGTATTCGTAGTATCTTAGGCGTACGTAAAGTCGATGATATTGGCCTCACCATGGAGGAAGCTTTTAAACCATTACTTGTTATGTCTCCACATTGGGTTGTGCTCGGCGAGGGGCGGGGCTMGGAAATTAACCAGGCTATACAGGGGGCACTTCGTGGTCATGACGTTATGGCGACTATGCATACTAAATATCGTGAATCATTTGTCAGTGACGTCATTGATATGATGAAACAAGATGGTCGTGTTCATGATACTGAGGATGCTAAAAAGCGTATTGCTCGAGCTTTCAATATCGTTATATTCCTGCGTATTGTAAAGATAGATGGTGAGAATTATAGAATTGCAACGGAGATCACTGAACTTTCGGTTGATGATGAAGAGAAAGTTCAGGTCAAGGCTTTGATCGAATGGGATTTCTTAAAGCGAGATTGGGAACTAACAGGACACAAAATTAGTCGTCCACTTATGGACCATATGATTGCTAATGGAGCCAATCCAAGCGAGTTTAAAGAGCTTGGATTCTGGGAGTAATGACATGATGGATAAACTTTTTACTCCAATGTTGGTATCTGGGTTCGCAAAGGGACTATTCATTTCATTGTGGATTATTGGAACGGTAATGATAGCTATTCCTGTTCTTCAAAAACTAGCGGTTGCTTTTCAAAAAAGAAGAAGATTCAGAAGCCTTGGCGAGACGGATAAGGAAATAAAAATATCTTTTCGGAAGATACCAGTCGTCGATCGTTTTGCTCGTGAAATTGAAATGGCAGATATCAAGACGAGTGTTGAAGTTGTACTTTCGATTATGCTTGTGGGTTCATTGGTTGGAGGGTTTGGATCAACCGGGGCGATTTATCTTTTGCAGCAGGCATACGCTACTGGTACCGATCGAATAGCTTCAACGAATCCATTGATATTGAGTGTATGCACAGGAATGTTATTCGCTTCATTCCCTTATTTTTATATTCGTTTTCGATTACAACGTAAGAGGCATCGCATTGCACTTCGTATGATTGCACTAGTGCAAAATTTGATTGGTCATTATCGGCCACGCATAACAATGGCGGAGCTTGCCTCCAAGGCAGCTCCTACCATGCACGCTGATGTTCGTTCCGAATGGAAAAGGCTTGAGCTTTCCCTTCGCATTAAACCGATAAAGGATGCCCTATATGAATTTGCGGAACGCTTAGACAATCCATGGGCTGATGATCTGGTAGACATCCTCCTAATTGGGATTTCACGAGGGGTTAATGTAACGGGGGCTCTTCAAAAGTTAGTAAAGGATATGCTGACATCAAAGAAAAATGAGGAGAATCGTCTAGCTATGATTACGGTATATCGTATCGGTACAGTGTTTATGATGCTTGCTGCGTTTGGTATCGTCCTCTTTAACGTGATGGCCGATCCACCAAATTTTAAACACTATTTCTTGGAACCATTCGGTAAATTTCTGATGATTCTTACTTTAGGCGTTCTGATGGGATCCATGCTCATGGTACTTAAATCAGGACGTAAGCGATTCTAACAAGGGGGAGGGGCTTTTGGACTTTTGGTATTATTTCTGGAATTATGGATTTAAGGGAATCTTGATTCTCTGTTTTGCGGCAGGGGCCTTGTTCTTCTGGATGCCACTTTTATCTAATATTCGTTTTACCCGTAATAACCGTCTAGCAAGGTTGCTAGAAGACTTAAGAAAACCAGATGATGCGCAGTCGTTTTATCAAAGGTTATCTGACGATGAGAATATGCCCATAAAGACCCGCAATTACTATGAGAGGGCAAGACTTGCAGGTCTTCCCCACACTCTCACGTATACGTGGTTTCAATTTATTCGAACGATTATGGCTGCCATATTCATATTGTTTGCCTTCATGTCACAAGTGAGAAGTATCAATGTACTATTGAATCTTAATCTCGGATCGTATTTCTTCATACTTCTTCTTATGCTGGCTGCTGGCTTATTGGGATATTGGCTTCCTTTCATAATGGTAATGGTCACAGCAAATGGGAAAAAGACGGAGTACCTGATGGAGATTGCCAAGTTATCTCAACGTCTGCAATTATGTGTTAATGAAAAATCAGATATTAGAGAGACATTTCTAATGGCAAGTCGGCCTCTTAAACTGCTTAAACCACATATCCAAGAAATGGCTGCGGCATGGGGTAACAATCAAAGGGGAGCCATTGAACGATTCAAAGATTCCGTTGGTATCTCGGAGGTATATCCTCTCGTGAATGCACTAATATCGCTAAGCGAAACGGAAGCTAAAGAGATCGTCCAAGTTTTGAAAAGTGAGGCTGAAAACATAGATGCTACATTGGAATCTGATGTTAATCGTCGCATTGAGAATGCCCCTGTATTTATTAGCTTTTATATCATGATCCCTTTTATGATAGATGTTGCTTTATTTCTGTATCCGTGGCTTACCTCGATTAGCACGCAAATTTCGACGAGTTTTACAACCCCTTAGGAGGTCCTTATTCATGAGTAAACTTGTTGTTACATTGCTTGTGTGTGTGCTCCTTATGGGTGTATCAATTTATGCGGTGGGCAAACAAGTCATACCGGCTACTGGTACAGCAGGCACTACGCAACGCACTAATATCCAGAACGCATTTAACTAATCTATCTATTGGCACCGCATAGGTGTCTAGATATACAAAAACGACTTATAGGAGGAAAAATTTTATGACGAAACTCGTTGTTACTCTGCTTGTATGTGTATTGCTTGCCGGAGCTGGATTGTATGTTGGTGGAAACAGGATTGCCCCTGCAGCAGTTACGAAATCTGGAAATATAAATACTGCTGTCACGGGGTCTTCAGTTAACGCCGCAACTGGAGCATTTACAGGAACAGCACCTTGATTGTTGATGTAGTACTGAATGTATCTTCTATTTTAATAACTAACTAGAGGAGATCCCTATGACAAAACTTGTTGTAACACTGTTGGTATGTGTACTGCTTGCCGGAGCTGGATTGTATGTTGGTGGAAACAGAATTGCCCCTGCAGCTGTTACGAAATCTGGAAATATAAATACAGCTATCACGGGGTCTTCAGTTGACGCCGGAACTGGAACTTTTACAGGTACAGCGCCTTGATTATCTATCTATCTATCTATCTATCGACTACTTAATGAATCTACTATTTAATTAACTAACTGGAGGAGAGTTCTATGACAAAGCTTGTTGTGACATTGTTGGTATGTGTACTGCTCGCAGGAGCTGGATTGTATGTTGGTGGAAACAGAATTGCCCCTGCAGCCGTTACGAAATCTACTAGTGTTAATACGTCGCTTACCGGAGTAACCGTAAATACTACGACGGGTGCAGTGACTGCTACGGCTCCCTAACTATGTCTAAACTTATTATCACTCTATTATTATGTGCATTTATATTTGGAATTGCGGTTTTCATTTTTCTTGGTGATGGTGGCATGGTAGAAGATCTCGAAGACGGCCATACTCAGATTACCAGTACAGTCCGAGGTTTTGATTATAGTACCAATTAGAAAATAGGACAGAAGTGATCGATACATGTCAAAGAACAGATTAATTCGAGTACTTACTAATGAAAAGGGCATTGCAAGTCTACTTGTGACCTTACTTGTGATGCCCATTCTTTTATTCTTGTGTTTCGCGATCGTGCCATTTTTTGTTTTCGCCATGCGGCTTGATCATATGCATATGATTGCGAACCATGCTTTAAAAGAGGCAGAGGCAGTTGGTTATGTAAGTCCCACCGTGATAACGAATACAAATTCGTGGCTAACAGCATTGGGGTTAGGGGCAGTTAGTGTAGGAGGAACGAGTTACCCCTCGTATACGGGTAGTACAACGGCGAAAGTTCTAAGAGACGCCGCAGATCCAACCATTTCTCTAACCCTAAAATACCCAGCTCCGAATTTGACTAAAATGCTAGCTGCAATCCGAGGTTCGGGAAGCAGCGCTACAAACGAGGGTTATTATGTAATAACCCTTTACGGTAGAAGCGAAGCATACAATTAATGAGGAGGGAAATATGTCGTATTGGATAAATGCACTCCGCCAGCGAAACCAAGGTTTATTTCGAGAACAACGTGGCGGCGTTCATATCTTATTATTTACCCTCCTTGCTATAGTAGCAATTGTATGGATGTGGGTGACCATCGTGAATTGGATGCTCCAAACAGTTGTCACAAACAAAACTAAGCCCCTTATAGATCACGCGACGCACGCTGCATCTTTAGATATAGACCCAGTACAGGCAGCTAAGGGGATTCTAGTCTATAACTCAACGGCAGGAACAAATAGCTTCTATAAATACTTACGTCTTAATATGCGGTTAGATTCTACAAACACCCCTGTTGCAGGGAGCTATTTAAGCCAGGGGCCAGTTGTTCATTTAATTGAATATGTATCGAATACGAGTTATCCATTTGTTTTTCATCGTTCTATTGTTGCAAATGGTGGAACTTCAATGCAGGTTACAAGAAATGTTGACGTTACGATTTATGGTCCATCGATTGTGGCTATTGTAGAGATTCATCAAAATCTAATTGGTCTTGGAAGACAAGAACCAATCGTTTTAAGTAGTGTCTCAAGTGTCCGATTCCGTTAACTGCGTCATGTTCTCTTCTTGGTATCTGGCAAAATCTAAATTTGAATAAGGTACAGGCAGGTGGTGTAACGATGTCGGATTACATGATATTAGAGAAATTGAGGAGACACCATTCAGAAACGTATTACCATTCTCTGCGTGTCTCTCAGCTTTGCTTTCAAGTAGCTCATTATTCAGGTATGGAACTAAACATTTGTTTGAATGCCCTGAGAGCCGGGTTGCTTCATGATGTTGGTAAAATTCAAGTGCCGAACAATATATTATCTAAGCAGGGTCGTTTAACGGAAGAAGAATATGTATTTGTTCAGAAACATGTAGAGTTTGGAATATGCATGCTTAAGCAGCATGGTTGTGATCAAGAGATATTGGATGCTGTTGAACGTCATCATGAACGAGAAGATGGCCAAGGATATCCATATCGTATAAAGCCAAATGACTCGTTATCTAAAATTGTTGCGGTTTGTGATGTGTTTGATGCGATGACCGAGCGAAGGTCGTACAAAGAATCGCTGCCTAAAGCCTATGTTCTGGAACAAATGGAAATTGGAAAACTAGGTGCTTTCCAACAAAATTATGTGGAAGCGTTGAGATATATTGTGTTATCGAGGACAGAGGCAAATCTCATTTAACTAAATCAATGTCATGTTCATTCTCCTACCAAATTGTGGGTGCTTGTGGTAAAATAAAGGAAGATCAGTAATTCCTTTCCGCAAGTTAGCAACCCTATGGGTGCAGCGTATGACATGACAGTTCTATTTCTGTCTTGTAAATCGCTCCCTGTAGGGTTGTTTTTGTTTGGGGAGATATATGAAGGAAGGACTGAAATCCGATGAAGGAAGAGTGGTATGTGATGGTGATTAAAAAAACTTGGATTTTAGGTGTGATTTCTTGCGTGATAACGGTGTCCGGTTGTCAAGCAGTCGGTGTGAAGGATGTATCTGCAGCAGTCACTCCAATGAAGGTAGATCTTACTGACATTGGTGAGCACTGGGCAAAGGATGCCATACTTAAAGCTGTTCAAAATGGATACGTGGACGGTTACGATGATTACTCCTTTAAGCCAGATCAGAATTTGACTCGAGCGGAATTCATTAAAATGGCTGTTAATGCGTTAAAATTACCATTGTCTCAACCAAGTGTTGGAGACAATTGGTATACCGCTTTTGTTAACGCTGCTGCTACTGCGGGTATTCATCGGTGGAGCGATTTTGTATCTGGAGATTGGAACACACCGATTAGCCGTTTTGAAATGGCAAGAGTAGCTATTAGAGCTGCAAATCCAGACTCTCGGAAAAGCGATGCTGTAGATGCGAAGCTCTTATATGATGCGACAAAAATTGGTCTGATTCAAGGTGTCGACGACTATGGAACCCTCGCTTCTGAAGGAGCAACGACACGAGGACAAAGCGTGACCGTGATTGAACATATTCTTACGGCAACGCGTGGGGAGAAAATTGAGATTAAAGATCAAAAAAATCAAAGACGCGTAGTAGGTAACGCGGAGATTTCCTGGCATGGATCAAATGTCTTTACAATGTTGCCGAGATATTTTCCGGAGAATCAGATTGCTAACTTTGATCTCAGCAAGTTCAAATGGGACTCTTCGGATGGTAATCTGCATGAGGAAGTTGTGGAATATATTGCGGTTGACATGGATGACCCGAACGATCCGCATCGAAAAGAAATTGAGGGATTGCCGTTTGCATTTTATCAAAGATATGCAGATGGAACGACTTCAACGTATCAACAAATCCAATCCCCATCCAATTCCTTTGTAACGTATTCAAAGGTAAAGGATGTTGTCAAGGGTGCCTATCCGAAGAATCTGTTTGTTTTGGACGGGGGGCGATTAAGGATGACATATCTTATCCCACAAAATATGCTTGGTAAAGATCAAAATGCCATGGAAACAGAACTTGGGTTGCAGGAAAATACATCTTCTATCCGCTACACGAAAATTACTGAAGGGGGCGCATATGCGGAGTGGAATACGAAACAGTTCAATATTCCATATTACTCCAAAGATTTCCCTGCAGATGGAGGATCGTATTACTGGATACAAGCACAGTTGCATCCAAAAGGTGATATGGTTCCACAAGGACTTGATGGTAAAGCTTTAGCCATCAGTTACACTCCAAATCTTAGATATTATAATAGTTATGGTCCAAAACTAACAAACAATGAGCAGGTTCAAAGATTTTTTATCGAACCCAACATACAAAATCCTTAAATTGAAGGATGATCATCATGAAGCAATTTCGTTTGTGGGCGATAGTTACTGTCGCCCTTATTCTCTTACTAATTGTAAGTCAGTTCTTATCTGGAAGCGAAAGAGTTTTTGCCGCTGCGCAACCGGTTGATTATCCAACCAATATGCATACAGCGAAAGGCTCGAGTGGATACTACAGCCAACAAAGTTCATTGACTCCTAATACGGTAGTCAATTTTGCAAGTATGGGATATGATACATCAATGATTCAATCGGCAACTCTAGTATCAAATGACGGAACAGCTTCAGCGATTTGTGATACTACACATTGTACATTTTCTAATATTTCAGGTAAGGCTATTACAGTATCGGCGAATGATGTATCGCAAGATGCAGGAACATTTGACTGGTGGCGTAACTTAGCAGGTGGAGGTCATAGCTATTGGTGGTCGTTTGATTTAGGGGGTCTCAATGCAGGAACGTACTATACTGAGCCCAATCCAATAGGGGGCTGTGGGAGTGCACCATGCCCTTATCCAAATGGTACTTACTCCTTCTCAGCATCAAAAGGAAACCAGTGGAAACTAAATGCTGCAGACGCTAGTTATACAGATGGAACAATCTCACTCTCATCTGCTTATGTGAATTTGACAGGAGCTTCAATTAACAATTCAGGAAGAGTTGTGAGCGTTAGCAATGTGAATACAGACGCTTCAGCGATGACTGTTGCCTTTGACGCTGTAGTCGGGCCATTCAATTCAGGCACAGGTGAAACACCAATCGGATCCAATCCGCCCGGTTATAGCTGGTTTTACGAATTTTCAGCTAATCTAACGGGAACAACATATTATTATCCGTTCGATTGGACGCTCACAATCACACCAAAGACTGGAGGTAGTCCGACACCTTCACCAACACCAACATCAACACCTGCTTCAATTACTGGTGATTTTCAAATCAAACCATCTTATACGATCAATTATCGGGATAGCTTCACGTTGCATCCGCTGCCGTTTACAATTCCAAATGGTTGTACGTACACTGATCACTACTACAAAATTGAGCGTGGCGGCAGTTTTGTCTATACGTCAAAGGTGTATAGTCAGACGCAAGATACAAGCTACTCTCAAAGCAATTATCCTTGGATTATTGCTGTAGGATCGCATAACGTATCGCTTATGATCGAAGCTTCATGTGGAGACTCTGGATTCATTGCTACAAAGACACTGACTGTAAACGGGCCATCATCAAATGAACCGCCTGATTTTAAGCTCGGCTGGGTAAAGCCAAGTGACAACAAAAAACCATTAAGCACAGTAGTCGCTGGAACAACTTTGGATTTGATCTACATTGACGATCCAGACGTACCAACTCCAACAGATCCTGATGGTGATAACATTTACTTCGATGGTTTTGACTTTAATTCTGCAGATACTTGGACAAAAACGGTGCCAGGTAAAAGCGGAGTCAGCCAATACATAGATGGTTACCATAATATCTTAATGGATACCGTTGGTTATCATTATGTTTCGGCATCGTTTCATGATCAATGGGGATTATCAACGACACGATCAGCCATGATTGAAGTCGTTCCACCAAATCCAGTACCCGTTTGTACAGCACCTACCGAGGTCAAAGAAAATCGAACAGTCTCAGCAGGTGCAATTAATGGGAATTCGAGTTATAGTCCTTTAGGGCGTACAATCGATCACTCAAAGGATGTTTGGTCAAACCTTCAAACAACTWATGTGAATGGTACTATGTCCGATGTCGTGATAACTGTGACGCTAGTAAGTGTAACGGACTCAGCAGGACTGGTATCACTTGCAGGATCTGATTGCCACATCACAGTACATCCGGACATACCGCCTATTGGTAAGCTTGGTGTCCCGTCGTTTGGCGTGCGTGGTGCAGCTGCACACATCCAAAATCAGTCGTATTCTACCGATGGTGATGTTATTGTCTCTGCATCCTATAAGTACAAGTATGACGTTGCTAATGATGGATTCGCTAATGATTCATGGCAAGCATTTAGCGGCAATGTATCAGGGGTAGATATTACCCCAACAAAGATAGGTAAGTATTTATTCTTTGTAAATAGTTGTGAGGATTATGGTCGTTGTGGGGACAACAGCGCTCAAACAAGTTCTGAAATAACACTTGATGTGGTGAACAAGGACGGTCCTGTTGTTAGTTTTAATATTGAAGGGGAAAACACCCAACCAACGGTAGTTCCTGCAATAAAGTACAATGCGGGTGAGATCTTAGCGAACTGGAATTTGTTCCAGACCAATACCAACATAGCAATTGGTAAAAGCGTAGGCTGGACAGCCGGAACCTCCAATCAATTAGTTGCAGGGTTAGGTAGAAATACGCAGACCCCTGACTATTACAATTTCAACTACGAACAAAGCAATCAAACGCAATATCGCCAGTTTATTACGCCTGCACAAGATTTTGGCTTAGGTCCAAATGGACTATCTCCATTTCGATCTTTTGCTAGCTTTGGAACCTTCAATACACAGCCATTATTAGTTCCTAATCAAACGGACAGCACGATTTGGGAGCCAGTAACTTGGAACCAAGGCCCTCCTGTGTTCAAGACAACCGATACTCATATTTATTTCGGGACAGGGAGTGCTAGTACTGCGGGAGGATTCTCTTTCTACGGTATGAACAAGAGTAAGATCGGACGTTATTATGGCGGAACTTATTGTAATGGCTGTTACTGGCCTAGTTATGAGCATAAGTACTTGGATGGTTCGCCTTATGATTTTACTATCACATCAAAAGGTCTTTTGAATGGAAATCTCGGACCAAAACCAAAATACAAAAACGCAACATTTTATACTCTTACAGCTGCTTACACCAGAGATTATACGAAGGCATACCCATGGAGTATGAGAGAATACCCAAATGCCACGATTTTAGGGTATTACGTAACCGGTAATATCGTTTACGCAAAAGTAAGATGGGAGGATCCATACGGATATTATTATTACGACGATAATGGTGACGCATGGCCTCTAGGAGCTTACGGATATGATATTCGGTCATATAATGCAACTACTGGCCAATTCCTGAGCAGCTCCTTAGAAAACGGTTTTGCCCCATTTGATTTCCCTCTAAATGGGACTACCACTACTGATGGCGTGGAAATGACTGCGCAGAGCATATTTCCACCACAAAGTATTGGTAATGATTTGGTGTTAACTGTAGGGTATAGTTATTACAATAACCTGACCATCCGTCAGATCAATCCACAAGGTCAAATAGTAAAGTCTGTACCATTAGCAAACACGACTTGGGTTGACCCAACAGTATCACCAGCATCAACTTGTAGGGACAATATACAAAAAAGCTTCAGAGGATCAGATGGAGAGTTTTATTATATCTCACAGCAACAATGCTCTTATAGTGATGGTAGCGGTAATACATATACCGTAGCGGTTGGAGCTGCCATAATAAAATTCAATGCAGATATTTCATTTGCATGGAAAACTACGCTTAGTGGTCGACAGACGACATATTACGGTTCCTTTAGCTATGCTGTTGGAGATCATGCTGACGCTTTGCCGCTAATGATTGAAAACCCGACGAGAAATCAAGTTCTAGTACGAAGCTATAGCATCAATGGATTTGGTTACAATGTCTTTTACGAATCTTTAGATAAGTCCACTGGAGGTGCGACCACCAGCGACAACATCGGATGGACTAATGCTACCCAGCCTACAATTAATTGGGACGGTAGCTATGGCAGTGGTGTACACACGATAGAAGGTTATAGCACATCTGGAAACACAGTCCAAAACTCAGCGGGGGCAACCATTGGAACGATTAACGGCTTAGGTGGCATGCTTGGGATGAGTGGACCATATGGTGAAACAACTAATACAATATACGCCTCAGAGTACGTTGGTGACGGGATACTAATGGCTTTATTTTCTTCTCAACAAGCAGGATATGAAGGTCACAAATTTGTACCATGGTTGGCCATAGGCACGCCAAGCACAGATCCAGCGGTAGGTTACCCGACAAGGTTAGGGCAGTTTGTCTCCAATTTTTCAGTGTCAGATGTGGAACTTCAATTTACGCTTAACATGACTAAAGCCAATATGAATACCAAAAAAGCTGGACTATCTTTCCGTATGCAAGACCCTAAAAATCGGTATGCAGCTGAAACGAATGGATCTGTTGTGTATTTGACCAAGTACGTCAATGGCGTCCCAATGGTCTTAGGAAGTGCAAACTATCCATTCCTTGATAACACGGATTACGCATTTACGGTATCCATGCTCGGCAATAAGATTGATCTTAAGCTCAATGGTGTGCCCTATCTCAGTGTACAAGATAGTACTTGGTTAAGTGGAACGATTGGACCTGTCACGGATAAATCGTATGCTACTTTCTCGAACATAACAAAGAAAGCCATTACGCCACCACAAACGGCTTGGTATGCTGGGTTTGCTCTTTGGGAAAGCGGCTCTGCTTCTGCTACCGTCAAGTACGATTACATCAGTTATACGGATTCTGAAAATGATCCAGCTAGCGGAACGTACAGATGGTTTTATACCCACACGCCAAAATTCTTAAATAATCAAGGAATATCGGCGTTGGACAATAAAACGTATAGTGGTTCACAAACATCGTTTGATAAGGTTGGTGTCTATGACATTACTTTATCTGCTAAGGATGATCCGAATCCCGCATTCCTTTATCCAAGTATGTTGTTTGACTTGTATCGTAAATTGTCAAACGTATTCCATTCTTCTATAGTGGTGCATCGTAGACCAGTTATACCGAATTTTACAAACACTATACAAGGTGATGGGACGGTTACTTTTACAGACGATGCTTATGATCCTGATCGCTATAATCCTTCGCCACTAGCTTGTTCAGCGCCTGATGTTACAGGGATCGATTATTGCAGTAATCATGGAATTATCGATAGGGACTACTATTTTATAGATCCTAACGGGAACTATACTTTAGGAAAACCAACTCGTCCATCTATACCGGGTTCGTACACGGTCTATCTGCAAGTGACGGATGAATACGGAGCATTAAGTGTTCCTGCGTCAACAACATTTACCACAGCGGTTGCCATAGCTGCTAGACCACCTATTGCTACATTAGCGGTGCCAAGCGGATCTTTTGCTAGTCCGACCATGGTAGGTGTTAACCCGACTATTACTTGGAATCAAGTAGATCCTGATGGGTATGCGTTACTTAATTATCAAGTGCAGATCTTTGATAGCGCGGGAACACTAGTTATTGATAGTGGTGTAGTGAATCAAAACCAAATAGACGGATCGCAGTCTTGGAATGTTCCTATCAACCTGACTTTAGGAGCCAAATATCAAGTAATTGTAAGAGTCAAAGATGTCTACAATTGGTCGGCTTGGTCTAACTTGCAATGGATGCAGGTCAATAGCGAACCAGTTGCAACGATGACGGTTCCGAATGGGACACAGGCTGCTCCTACCTTATTTAATACGTTAAGACCTACTTTGAGTTGGAGTCAAACGGATATTGACCCTGGAACGACATTTCAGTATTTCCAAATCCAAATCACAAATGAAGCTAACAACACCATGATTTTGGATTCTGGCCAATATTACCAAGGGACAACATCAAATACAGGGACATGGACAGTAAACGGTGATCTTCCTACTGGTCAGAAGCTTCGTGTAAGAGTTAGAGTATTTGATGGCTATACATGGTCTAATTACTCCGCCCAGACGTGGCTATTTATCAACAGAGCACCAACTGGGAATATTACTTATGTAACTCCGATCTACCAAAATGATACACCTACATTTACGGTCAGCGTCACTGATGCAGATGGAGATCCATTACTTGTAAATGTAGCATCCAGTTTTAATGGCGGAGCATATACCGATATCATGTCTTGGAGTAATGTGGCGTCCGGTTCAACAAGGTCGTTCACTTATGGACCACTAAATGCGGGAACGTATTCGCTACGATTATCACTAGATGACAGCCGTGGTGGTACCTACACACAGACGTACACGTTTACCGTGCTGCCGCTCAGCATAACAGGACAAGTTCTGCATACGCCTGAATGGGAGAGTTATCGTCAAAAGTGGAATGTGATGTTCCCTTCAAAACTTCGTGCTGCAAATGTCTTCTGGGCAGGTGAAGAACTTGTATTATCCGCGGTCGTAACAAATACAGGAACTTCCACAACAAAGCCAACAAGTGTGAGCGCAACTTTAGTGCAAACAGGGGACGTAGCAAACCTAAGTTCAGGAGATTTCGTGAATTATAGTGGAGCTATGTTGAATACAAATTTCGTTCATTCACTTTCTAACGGGACGTATACAATGCGTTTTACTGTGCAATGGAATAACGGGTTGATTCAGACAAATGATGTCCCGTTTATTATTGATAGCAATATATTCGCTGTACTCGTAAATCAGCTTAGGAATTAGAGGAGCCTGTAGAAAAACATCTCACCTATCTCATCCATCCATTTCTCGGGTGACAATTAAGTTTTGAAGTGACAATATAAAGTTCTGAAGTACAAACCAACAACAATGAGGCGTTCACTCTTTTGGGTGAGCGCCTTTTTTTAGCAGCCTGGAGGTGTTGAATATGTTAAGTTTACAATCTCCCATAATGCCTCGACGTGAAGAACTCTCTTTTATCCGCTTCTTTTATCTTAGTACGTACCACTCGTTCGTCGAGGTTGGGCTTGTCCAAGAAATAAAAAATATTAGATATACCATTGATATATACAACAAACATACTTCAAACACATAGGATCACACATTCTTGATTTACTATAGGGGCAGTATGATAAGATACAATTAAATGCTTTGGGAGGGTCAAAGATGATATCATTCGATGAGATTTGGGGACGGATCGTGGAATTAGAAGATGCTGAATTCCGGTTGGTAGAATATTTTTACATACAAAGTATCAGGAAATACGGTTATTCCATGTACTACCAATTTTCCCGTGCAGAAAAACCAATTCGAAAAAGCTTGGGGCGCGATGCCAGTAAAAGGACCTGGAGCTATTAATAATCTAATGGCACCTTCTTATCTTTTCGCTATCTTGTCGGATGACAGGATTAAGCTGTAGGTACTCAAAAAGTACTGACGCGCATTCATTAAATAACTACATCTATAATCCTCTGATCTATCCTGAATTGTCATGATTTCTCAGGATATCAGTTTTCGCTTTACGAATTAGAAAGAGACCTACATGTTATATAATGTGGGTCTTTTATGCATACCTTTGAATAAATTTAATATTACAGGCAAGAATTCTAATAATAATTAATATAATATAAAGAGGTGACTAGATTGGGTGAAAAAAAACGTGAAGACTCATGGAACGATGAGCATGATCAGTTATTAGCTGAAGTAGTATTGTCTCATATTAGGTCTGGCAGCACACAATTGGCTGCTTTTGAGGAAGCCGCATCTAAAATAAATCGTACAGCAGCAGCGTGTGGATTTAGGTTCAATAAAGATCTAAGAAAAAAGTATGAAAATGACATACAAGTTGCAAAACAAAATCGTTTGCGTAAACAGAAGCCTGCACAAAAAGAAGTAAAACAAGTAGCTTCTATATCTAGTATGAGCGTATCCGCGGATATTCCAATTGAACACTCAATTTCTTATAATGAAGCTTTGCATAAGATCATTAAATTAGCCAATGAACAAATGCAAAAGTATGATGTTTTGCTTAAAGAAAACATTTTGCTTAGGGAAGAAAACAATGAATTGAAATCACGAAAAAAACAAACGTCCCCGGAGGTATTAGCCCAAGAGGATCTTGATGCTTTCCTTCAAATAATGAAAAGAGCAAAAAGCTTAACGCATGTATAATCTTCCTTAAACTCCACAATATAATAATACACCAAGAAAAGGAGTGAATTACAATGGCTAACAACACATTGGCAGTWCCACAAGCMAAAGCAGCAATGGATCAACTTAAGTTYGAGGTYGCRYMAGARTTAGGKATTCARCTTCAAGCRTACAATGGAAACCTCGCTTCACGCGATGCTGGYTCYATTGGTGGCAACATMACWAAGCGGYTAGTGCAAATCGCWGAACAACAACTTTCAGGCTCTACAGGAAGCTTCAGACGCTAATYTGAWGWKATTTGCAAGCAGGCCAAAAAGACTACAAGCACCYATTCCTCCTTGGGTGAATGCAGTCTTTTTTATTTTTTATCAAGCATCCAGTAATTGAAAAATATAGTTTTAGACTGGCAATTAGTAACTCAACTTTCAGGCAGGATAATGGAAATGATTGGAGAAGTAGTAAAAAACAAATAAGGCTGGTTGACTTGTGGGGGTATTTGAAATGTTTAATAGAAGTGAATCACAATCGAGAATTAACGAGCGAATATTCGATATAGAACACACTATCAAAAGCGAACTTTTTTCAATGTCGGTTAACATCGATAAGAAAGAGGTGTGCGCTAAAATAATAAATGCTTGTGAAGGTATAGAAGATCCAATGGGGTACTATTATCAAGCAGTCGCCTATAAGTGGTTGGGTGCCAAATTCAGACCGGAAGTCATACTAAATAATAATAAATTCTTAGAAAATCCTAAATTTACATTTAACCCAAAGAACAAAACTTTTAATAGTAGTGGCGCGGTTGTCACTCAAGTAGATATATTATTTGAGATATATAAAGATTTAGGAGAAGCATATGAAGGTGAATATCTCTTTGAGGAGTCTTTAACTGCTTACAAAAAGGCTATTGAATTAAAAGATAGCATACMATCAATTTATTGCAATTTGGCACAAGTCTACTCAAAGATGAATAAACTCGAAGAGTCGATTAATGTTTTAGAACAAGGAAAAAGAAGCAAGCACTACGGAATTAAGCACATCAAAACTGCTTTTGGTGATGATATTAAAGATGATACTTTTGTTATTGTAATTGACAATCACTTAAGAGAATACAGGGATAAACTTGCAAAAGGGTATATTTATAAGCCTCGAAGAAGAAAAGTATAATATGGCAGATAGATACTGGTTGCGGCAGTCTAGGACTTTTCTCGGTCCATGGTTGCCGCTTTTGTTTTTTAGGGGTAAGTCTATTTTTTTCGAGTCTGTCGGTTTGTTTATTCGAATACATCATAATCAACTGTTGGTTGACAAATTAGGTTTGAAGTAAGACGAGGCGTTCACTCTACTGGGTGAGCGCCTTTTTAGCAGCGTGGAGGATGTGAATATGCAAGACAGAACTTTACGGGGGATTATTTTTGTATTTGTACTTGCATAGCGAATATGTGTTTGGTATATAATAAACAATACGAACACACGTTTGATTATAATGGTGGTGGTGAGAATTATGAGTACTATTTCAAGAATTGAGAACGAAGAGGATGTTCTAATTATTAAAGAATATACGTTATTACCCATATTGCTGGATATGTTAACCAGGGACATGGAGGAGTTGAAGATATATAAAGATAAAATCGTTTATAACCATGTTCTCTTTTATTTGAAAGAGGTGGAGGCAGGAATATACCCCCAAATACAAAGTATTAAGAATAGTATGAAGAAGAAAGATATCAAAGTTCTCAATACAACCACGAATGCTCTAGGTATTAATGTTGAATATAAAGTACGAGGGTATATTTATTATTTCACTATGCTTCGAAGTTTGATCAAAGCAGAACTCATGACGACATTGATGAACATGCGGAGGCGCGTGTAGATGAGTAAGAAAAGTGAGAGGACTATTTATTTAGCGGATTGCCAAAGTTTTTATGCCAGCGTAGAAAAGGCCACTCACCCTGGTCTCGAAAACCTCCCTGTTGTTGTGGCTGGAGATCCAGCTAGAAGGTCTGGAATTATTTTGGCGGCATGTCCAATCGCTAAAAGATTTGGCATTACCACAGCCCAGCGCCTTGGCGAGGCGTTGCAACTGTGTCCAAATGCTATAGTAATGCGCCCACACATGCAGCGCTATATAGATGTCTCGCTTGCAATAACAGATATATATGGAAAATATACTGATTTAGTGGAGGTTTTTTCCATAGACGAACAGTTTTTGGACGTGACAGGTTCGCTTAACCATTTCGGTTGTACACCAGATGAACTGGCAGTTATGATTCAACAAAAAGTTGCAGCGTCGCTGAACATTCGAATTCGAATTGGCATAGGACCGACTAAAATACTTGCAAAGCACGCAACAGATAATTTTGCGAAAAAGAATGATAGTGGGATATTTACACTTGGTAAAGATGATGTAGAACGATTCTTGTGGCCGTTATCCATCGATAAAATGTTCGGAGTTGGATCGCGAATGACTCGTCACTTTGTCGCACTTGGAATGACTACAATAGGTCACGTTGCTAAAACCCCGCTAGCTGCACTTAAGCAGAAATTTCGTGCCCGTTTCGGGAAGCAATCCGATATTCAAGCTGAAATTATGTGGAGAACAGCAAACGGGCTAGATGATAGTTTGGTTACGCCAGGAACATTTAATGTCGCACCTAAATCCATCGGCCATGCTATGACGCTTCCTCGTGATTATATGACGATTGAGGAGGTTGAAGTTGTACTCTTGGAGTTAACAGAAGAAGTGTGCCGCGATGCTAGGTCGAAGGGATTCACAAGCGGGACAGTCCACGTATTTTGCATGTGTTCGCCTTACGACGCTCCAACTGGTTTCAGTCAACAGCGTAAGATGCCAATGAGTACGAATCATACTTTGAAAGTTTTTGAATCAGTCCGAGAAATATTTCGTCGCAATTGGAACGGAATGCCCGTTCGAAAGGTAGGCGTTACATTAGGAACGCTTGCAGAGGAAGAAGTTACGCAACTGGATTTGTTCGAAGACGTGACAAAGTTACGTGAACTTGACCGTGTGGTTGATGGTATTAAAGATCGTTTTGGAAATACAGCAATCATTCGAGCCTCGAGTCTTATGAAAGCAGGAATGGCAGCGGACAGGGCAGGGAGAATTGGGGGGCATTTTAAATGAGCAAAAAACTAGAAATGAATGGTCTATGGGAATCAAGCAGGATGATGCTTCCTGTGCATAAAGAGTCCGCAATCAGGGGTCAGAAGGAAAAGCAATATATTCAGCGACAAGCACTTGATGAGCAAGAAATACTTTTCATTTCTGCTACACTTAGTCAATCCCAAATATACAAAAGAGATGTACAACTCACGATATATGATAAATACCAGTTACGGGTGATTTCGGGTGTAGTGACACGCAGTAAGCATGGAGAATTCCGCTTAGACACCGTTGATCCGTTCAGCGGGGTAGCGGATTGGGATTGGATTAGATTTCAAGATGTACTGAAGGCGGATTTAAGTAAAGAATGGACAGAAGATGAGATGATTGATCCGTAGAATATCTGATCAATAATACTGAACTCAAACCATTGGRAGGGGATCACTTATACGTTGACGGTAAATATTTCCTGACGTATAATAATAGAAAGATATTTCGGCACAAAGCCAGTTACCGCAAGCACGAGCTCCCTATGGGTCGCTATTACCCCTTTTTATCGGGAAAAGTGCGTGCGTAACTGGCTTTTTTTGCATTTACGCTGAAATATTATGTTTGGAAGAAGCGCTTGTTAAGCAGAAATACTGCTTACAGGCGTTTTTTTATACAATACGCCTCCCACCAGGGCGAATAAATGAAGGTGGCACGAGACAACAAACAATCGTGCCATCGGCGCTTGTTTGCTCGTGAAAAAAAGGAGGTTCATATGGACTTGAATGTACTTAATGAGAAAGTGGGAAATTGGTACGACACCATTCCAGGAGGTAGGTTGACTTTATTTTTGGTATCGGTTGTCCTTTTGGTATGCTTGATGGTTGCTATTAAATTTGTTGAGAGACGCATTGAGAAGGTCAAGGCAGTGCGCGCTAAACGATTCCAGGAGCAAAAGAAACTACAACCCGCTCCATATGAGATGGTGATGCACAAATGGCGCGACTAGCATCGGAGTCCAAAGCTGGTTACTATGCCACTCCGCCAGAAGAGATGGAACTACTTCTACGAGCGTTGCACGTTCCTGAAGAAGACGCAGCAGTTCAGAAGCCGTTCTATATTTATGATCCGTGTTGCGGTGAAGGAGAGGCTCTCTCGATGCTTACACAAGCATTCCATGAGAAGGGTGCTATCCATACCCGCTCCTATGGAAGCGAAATCGAAGAGGGTCGTTATGAAGTGGCTGCAGAAGTTCTCGACCATGTATTGCATGAAGGCTATCAATTCGTTCGAACGGAACCAAAGTTTAGCTTATTATGGCTAAACCCGCCGTATCAAGACGGTTTTTCCGAACGGGCGGAATTGACGTTCCTTCGTGCCCTCACTGGTTCGAAGCAAGGTGTCCTTCAAAAAGGTGGCATCCTGCTATTTTGCATACCTCAGTATGTAGTCAAGGATACTGCTGGCGTGTTGAGTGGTCGCTTCATTGATCTGAAGGTCTTCAGGTTCACAGATGCCAACTATGACGTCTTTAAGCAAGTAGTCGTCGTAGGGAAGCTCGGAAAGGCGCCTGCAGCGGATCAAAAGAAGGCTTACAAAGCGCTCGTCGCTATTGGCGAAGGGGAGCGGGATATGTTACCCACCCTAGAGGATATGGAGCCTTTTGAAATTCAGCCGTGTGATACGGAGGGGGATCCTGTGTTTCGCGCAGGCCCGCTCCATCCAGAGGAGATGGCAAAAGATTTCATAAGCTCTGGCGTTTTGGGGGATATACGTAGTCGATTAGCGCAAGTAAGCAGCGCTGCAACTATGAAACGACCCATGCTACCACTTAAGCCGGGGCATCTTGGGATTTCGATTGCGAGTGGTGCTGTAGGCGGGAATATGGGCAACCATAGTGCGCGTTGTTCTTAGCACAACCTACTCAGAAATGAGTAACAAAAGCTAAGGGATTCAAGATGAATCTAACTATGTATCCAAGAAGGCAGGGGAAGCACCTGCTTAGAATCGTAGATCGGCGATTCTACTCTGAGACTCCGGCATGCCACGTGTACTATCAACATTCGGTATGGAGCCCGGTAAAGACGTCCAATCACTCCTGAGATGGAGGTTAGATGGGCGGGAGGCTATAAAATCACTATGCCTAATGACCATGTGAACTCACGTTTGTACGGCTCGTAATCCCAAGTACGTCGAATTGAAGATGTACGCCCTCCATGAGGGTCTAGCCGCAGTATCGACCATTGTGGTTGTCGCTGCTGTGCTGAATCATTTTGTTTCAGCGTCTCGCGTCCACCGATCACGGACAAAGAGATGACTAGCGGGTCAAAGTGAGGGGCTAAGGTGATATGTAAAGCTAGGATACATGGAACAGCGGAACCTTGGATGAGGGTGTTAATGACGATAGAGTCAAATACCTCAAGGTGGTAGGAAATGACCACGCGAATCCAAGGGGCATCAGCCCGTAGTAGTCCGAACTAGGGAAAGCCTAGTACATGGCGAAGGGGCATAGTCATGTTCAACCGTCACAGTTCCCTTTATGTGTTGAGGAAGCCGTTGTGCATACCTGACTGAAGCCATAGGCAATCTCCGAAAGGGGGTGATGCCAATGGAACAAAAATTCAACTATCCGAAAAACGAATCAGAACTTCGTGAAACTCTAGACCAGCTGTTCGCACATTCCAACAAGGAATGCACCGAAGGAAGACGTCCCAAAATCAAAGGCCTTCTCGAAATCATCTCCGCTGACGTCACTATCTTAACTGCCATTCACAAGATCAAAGCGAATGCAGGTAGTGAAACACCTGGCTCTGATGCTCAAACGATGAGTAAGGACATACTGCAAATGGACGCAGATCACGTGCTAGAGAGAGTTAAGTCACTCCTTAGCAACTATCGACCGATGCCTATACGTAGAGTCTATATTGACAAGCCGGGTAAATCGGAGAAGCGACCATTGGGTATCCCTGCTATCATCGACAGAATAGCGCAAGAGTGTATACGAATGATTATTGAGCCAATAGTTGAAGCTCAATTCTTCGATCACTCTTATGGCTTTCGACCAATGCGCGACGCGCACATGGCTTTGGGCAGAACTGCAGACGTCATCCATAAAACAGGATATCACTGGGTTATAGAAGGTGATATTAGCAAATTCTTCGATAATGTTAACCACTCTAAGCTTATAAGAAAGCTTTGGAGCATGGGGATACGGGATCAAAGAGTGCTGATGATCATAAAATCAATGCTAAAAGCAGGTATTCTAGGGGAGATGCAAACAAACCCTGTCGGGACACCGCAGGGCGGTATCCTCTCGCCGCTACTAGCTAACGCATACCTTCATATCTTAGATGAGTGGATAATACGTGAATGGGATCGTAAGAAGACCCGTTCAACGTATAAGCGTGGATTTTCTCGAGGTAAGGAAATGATGCTACGGGATATAGCTAAGGGAAAGTGCAGGTTAAAGCCGGCATTTCTCGTACGCTATGCAGATGATTGGTTACTGATAACGCAATCTAAAGCTAACGCTGAAAAGTGGAAACGGCGGATTGCCAAATATCTTGAAATGAACCTTAAATTGAAACTCTCCAATGAAAAAACCCTAATCACAAATGTTAAAACAAGACCAATACATTTTCTAGGGTTCTCACTTAAAGTGGTAAAAGGAGCAGCTAAAAGAGGTTTCGTTACAAGAATCAGACCCAACATACTTCGGTTGAAGAACAAGGTCGCCGACATTCACTTTGAGACCAGAAAACTCAGATTTATCCCAGATCCGCAAAAACTGGTTCATCATATCAATGTTCTCAATAGCAAAATTCGTGGGTTGATTCAGTATTATGAGCCTGCAACTTGGGTTCATGTCGATCTTAGGAAGTATAGTCGCACACTGACGCGCAGCGCATATGCTGCCATTCAGCGCAATCATGTCGTTAGATGGGTTCCAGCGAAAGAAACAAACAATCTTCTTTCCGTCCACGCTGACTACAAGACTGCGATTCCGAGTATACAAACGCTTGATCTTAAGATTGGAGTCACCTCTATAAAATTTTGCCGTTGGAAACCACCGAGATTAAAGAATCCTACGGAAACTCCCTTCTCTAAAGAAGGTAGGGACCATTACCGGACACGTACGGGATCAAAACCGACAATAGCCAGAGCAGACGAACTCATGAGTTTACACTACTCAAGGATAATCAGCATTGGTAGAAAATCTGGGAAAAACGGAATATATAATTTCGAGTACTATATGAACCGTGCTTATGCTTTCAACCGCGATAAGGGTAAATGTAGAGTCTGTAGAGAATCGGTAGATACATGGGATGTAGATATCCATCATATCGACCCGTCACTCCCTATAAACAAGGTCAATAAAGTAATGAATTTAGCGACCGTTCACTCCACATGTCATGGCTATATTCACAACCATGAATGTTATGAACACTTGGGTTCTAAGACATGGAACAAGATTCGACTATTTCGTGAAAAGTTAAAGGGTACTTATGATGGGGATGTGGCAATCCGAACATGATGGAGCGCCGTATGCGGTGAAAGCCGCACGTACGGTGCGAAACGGGGGAAAATGACTCCTAATCTCAATGAGGAAGGATGATCATTACCTATCGTTATTTATTGCCGGCGTCACAAAAAAGCGAACGGATGACGAAGCCATGCATGATGATGATGGAAACTATGTTGGAACTCGCAGAATTCATCATTTCGCAAGCATCATTCGGGTTTTTACCACGGATGGTGTGATCGATCTGAATTAATGCAAGTTCGAGGTGAGCAGGTTGGAGCGATATGCTTCAGCCTGCTTTTATTATGTTAAGGGAGGGAGCCTGATCGGCAGGAAATACCTGCAGGGCGAACATTATGTCTATTAGGTATAAATGGAGAAACATTGATCTTGAGATGGTAAAAAAGGTGAACTTGGATGAACTTCGGAATTATATTCGTTGGGAGTTCGAAGGGCGCATCGAGCTTTTAGCCATTGGAGGTCGATCCCATGAGAAGAAGTGAACAAGTTTTACGCGTTCAAGCTGCAGACCGAGCGTTTAGTGTGGTGCCTCATATTTTAATATGGGATCATGGACAAGGCGGTCGTAAACGGGAATTATTGTTTGCTTCTTATGTAGGCGTTCCAGAAGAAGTCAAAGCGGTATCTGCGAGCATCTTAGAAGGTAGAGAAGTCTCCTATAACTCTMGCCCTTACTCACGCAACACTATGGATACCTACCGACGAGTTGAGAAGGAAATCGGCACAGATGGTAGGTTAGCGCATGGTGTGGTGTACAATTCGCTATTTGAAATCGCAGAGACTCAGCAGGACAGCAAAGAGGAGAAGAACAATCGGGCATTCATCTTTGCTCCAGATGGAGATCTTCATGGAGCTATCGTAGAGCATGCGATATCCCGATTTGGTTTACCGCAGGAGTGGAGACATGAATACATCCGTATTTTGGATGATTTCTTTGCTTCGTTACCTGTTGAAATAAACCTTGAACTCCCTGAGTGGAAAAACGCCAAGGCTGCCTATTTTTATGGAACAGAGGAACGAATTCTAAACGCGATATCCGATGCTCTTCAGGAAGGAAGGCTAAGGATTCCTATAAGCTCCGTAGAAGGTAAATTCGACCCTTCATGGAGCATGTCCGAGTATCTTCGAAATAATGGTTCGCAGTTAGCGAAGCAGCTCGAAGAAAAGCAGCCACGACATACCTTTGATGAAATGGTTGATCCGGCTATAGCTGACTTGAAGCGTATACCTTTTCCTGTTCAAGCCCACATGGCCCAGGCGATCGTTAATACGCTAGAGGGTGGGGAACAAGTGTTCTGTGGCGGTGACATGGGCAGTGGAAAATCAATTATTGCCTGTGCCGTGTCGCACATTTTACACTCTCGAAAGCGGAGAAAAAATACCAAAAATCAAGGTATGCCAGTGTTATTATCCGCACCGGGAATTACGTTGCCGAAATGGAAAGCTAAAGAAATTGAGGGCACCATTGCAGGAGCAAAAGTAAATATCATTCGGAGCGGAATTGAAGCACTGCAGCTGCTTAGGAAAGTTCGGAGCGGGTATAAGCCGACTGGTTTAGAGTTTACTCTCGTGGGTATTGACCGAGCAAAGCTTGGTTCGGAGACGTACTTCGGGGGAATATGGAAGCCGATCTTTGGCGAGAAAGTTCACGGTGAGCCCGTTTATGCATGGCATTGCGGTGATTGCGGCAAGCCGATCATGGTATTCCCTGATGGAAAGAGTAAGGGAGACAAAGTGCCTGCGACTTGGGATGTATTCGCGGAAGGGGTACCTCCAGCAGAGGATTCCATCCAAGTAGCCAAATCAAAGCGGGAACTGCTCTCCAATGGAATTCCGAAGGGATATCCTCTCAAGTGGGTACGTAAAGCGGGACTTGTCACGAAATGTGACAATGTTGTATCTCTTGTTGGACGGCGTACCGATGATGGTATGGACGAGAAACAGCAAAAGGCTATATGGAAGGATCGGCAGCACAACTTTCCTGATCGGGAGTGCGGAAATTGCTTTTATCGACCTGCATTAAAGTCACGCGGGGAGACGAAGAATAAGCCGCGAGTCAATATCTCTCAGGTGCTGAAGCGTACAAAGAGGTACTTTGACCTCTATATATGTGATGAAGCTCATCAGTGCAAAGCTGGCGATTCAGGGCGTGGAGATGCTTTTGCTCAAATGGTTAAGTCGGCTCGTAAAACTTTAATGTTGACCGGGACCCCAACCAACGGGAAGAGTACCTCGATAAAGGAACTTCTCTGGCGTACCGATCCGAAGTCACTATTAGAAGCAGGTATAAGTTTCGATACAGGTGATGTGGATTGGGCAAAGCGCTATGGAAAGATCGAGGAAATTATCCGCGATGAAGGTGGAGATGAGGGCGTTGTTACGAGGCGTAAGAAAAAGTCTGTAACGACTAAGGAAGCACCGGGTATAGCCCCACAGCTGACTGCTCAATTTTTGCTACATAAAGCAGCTTTTATTGAGTTACCGGATATGGGTCTTCCCCTTGTGGAACTACAAGAAATCCCAGTCTTCCTAAATATGGATGAAGAGCACAGATCTAATTATTCACAATTCCATGACAATCTATACGATGTATGCGCGAAGGCGTCAGCGGCTAATGGTAGTGCTGGTGTGTGGAGTAAGTTTAATCCTGCAACACTCGTCTATGGTGACCGGCCTGATCTTGGAATGTCGGTAACAATCGGGGATGAGACCGTATTTGCTGAGCCGATTGGCGATGGCGACGAACTTCATGCGAAGGAACGTTGGCTCGTCGAAACGGTACAGCAGGAGGTCGCTGAAGGTAGGCGTGTAACGATCTACAACTCGTATACGGGCCGTTACGGGATGAATGAGAGAGTACGTGATATTCTATCTCGAAAAGGGATAAGGTGTCAGATTCTCGATGAGCCTAATACGGAACTAAGGTCTGAACGCTTGGCTGAATATGAAGAAGCTGAGATTCCAGTAATTATTTGTAACCAAAAATTAGTGGAGTGTGGGTTGGATCTCCTATACTGGCCAACAATCATTTTTTATCAAATGTCTTATGAGGTGAGCACGGTTCGCCAGAGTTCTCGTCGAGCATGGCGCGTTGGGCAAGATAAACTTTGCAAGATATTTTACCCAGTGTACCAAGGCAGCCAGGCTATGAAACAGTTCATTCACATTATGAATGGACGGGGTCACGCCCTTCAAACGGAAGGCAGAATCGACAAGAGCGAGCTTGCACAGTACTCACGAGACACGCAATCGTCCCTGGCACGCGATTTGGCTTCCTGCTTTGCATCTGCGGATGTTGCTCAGGCATGGCAAAAGCTTGCGGCGAAGGAACTTGAGGGCGTAGAAATGATTGCCGAGGATAACTTCAAGGAGATTCTGATGCAGCGTATGAAGGAACTTGCGGATGCCACCATTCGCCTTTGCAGATTAGACCCTGTAGTATGGCGTGCGGACCGCGAGAACCAACAGATCGATGAGGAGCAAATTCTTACTCCGGCTGCGGCATATCTAAGCGAGGATGAGGTTATGGATGTCGATGTAGCGGTGCTGGATCTCTTCGATATTTTTGGCACCAAGGCTGCTGAGACAGTTATTACCGAAGTGGCTACAGCTAAGCAGAAGCAGGAGATCGAAACAATCCAGCTTCAAACTTTTGCGGAGCTCGCGTCTGCTTCTGGAAAGAAAAAAGTCAAACGGCCGGCTAAGATTATGGAAAATCAATTGCTGCTCTCGTTTGGATAAACAAAACCTATGTACAAAGAAGAGGCTTGCACATCCGTGCGGCCTTTTTATTTTTCTATAAATCATGAAGGAGTGTTAAAAAATATGAATATCGTACTTCAGCAGTCACCGGTTAAGATTGATCGATTTCTACCTTATCCTGAAGGATTACCACCGTTAGATTCATTCAGTGAAATCCATTGCAATTTAAGTGGAGGTAACGATTCTACGGCTGCACTGCTCTATATGCTTTATGGCTATAATATCCCGAAGGAAAAGATCGTTCTCTTTCATGCTCGAGTAGACGGACCACCCGAGTGATCAAGGAAAATAAAGTTCGTTAGTGGAAAATAAAGTCCGTTAATGGAAAATATAGTTCGTTAGTGAAAGTTTACTTTTGTAAATTTTCACATTTTTGACGATGAAAACCCTGTATACAGTATTGTTCTGCGGACAGGGTTCCTATTATGTTATTTCATTATTTTGCTGGCTTCCAAGCATTAATTTGCTTTTGCATTCCTATCGGGCCCAGCTTTAACAGGCTCAGGTTAATCTTATTTATTATGTTTCTAATCCATTCTACCGTGTACCGAAATGGATCGACATTATTTGGAAACTTATTTGAAGTGGAAGACGTCTTGGCGGTTCTAATAAACAAGTCTCAAGGCTTCCATAAGGTTGCTGCAATATAGCAGGAACCGTACATCTGATCGTTGTAATAATAAACTGTCACCAGCGTACCGTCGGTACGTTGTACTGTTCGTGTATAGCCGATGTCGTGACTCCCAGCATCTGCACGCAGAATGATTTCATTTCCCCAGGTCTGGCCGTTGTCGTCACTTAGCTTGGCTTTAATGCCGTACGGCTCGTTTCGATAACCGTAGGTTATACACAAACGGCCGTCGATAAGCTTCGTCAGCGTTGGCGGATTGCCGCCGTTCCCTGTGTCAGCCACCGGGCGATTCATATAGCTCCATGTAGCGCCGTTATCAGTCGATCCGTACAAATCGATCCAGTTCTCGCTTGTATCGCCAGAGACACGTCGATCACGGGTGGATGCGAGTAGGAGGGTTTCCGAAATGCGGACGCCGGCAGGCATAATGTTGAAGCCATTATCCAGCTCCGGACCAATCCAAGAGATGAATTCGAACGTTTTACCGCCATCCTGGGTCCGCGCACAAAACACGCGACTCCCCGTTTCCGTTCCAGCGATCGTAGGAGCGGTAAGAAACAACAGGCACTCTTCAGGACCCGAGACCAAATAATCCGTTCGGGCCGAAATTCCTACCAAATCCATCATAGGCAGGCTATACGGTCCTTGCCATGAATGGCAGCGATCGATGGATGTATAGAAACAAGATGTAGAGCCGCCAGTTAGGTCCTTCCGGGCAAAAAGCATAGCAAAATCCGGATGGGTAAAGTCCGTTCCCCCAGGAAAAGGGGTAGGCTCATTCAGATTTTGGGAGCCGTCCGGAGTACTCGACTCGGTATGCTCACCGGTCGATAGTCCTTTATTGCCTGGCGTAAGAATCGGCATTTCCTCCGTCGTCCAAGTCTCGCCGCCATCGAGGCTGCGGGACTGCATCGTAGTGAAAGGCCTTGTTTTGTCGCGGGCGTGGAATCCACCGTCGGGCAGATGATATCCGGATGCAAAGCCCACTACAATTTCATCGCCCCAGGACCAGATACCGTAATTGGCCGGCCAAGCGGCATATCTTCCTTCTTCCTTATATAGCACCACATGTTTCATCTGCTCGTCTCCATTCCGATAAACCTCGCCTAATCATGATTTAACAGGCGAGGCATGTATAAGTTTATTTCCACTCAATCAAGCGCTTCCTATTTCTTGATCCGATTCCAAGCTGCATTATAGATCGTTTCGATCTCCGTGCCACCGTTTGTCGCTACTTCTTTGACGAAGGCGTCCAATTCGCTCAACGGACGCGTGCCGAGAATGAACTTGTCAATATTTTGCGTAAGCAGCGTATTGACTTTCGTATTCAATTGTTTCAATTGTTCTGTTTCGGTCGAATTGAACGGCGGGTCAAGCGGTTTCTCGATGACTTCTTTCTTATCCTTCTGAGTCTTCACGATGTCTGACCAGTTCTTTAGCGCAGGATTGGAGATCGTCAGCATCGGCGTGTCATCGGTAAAGACGCTGAATGCCAGCAATCCAGTACCCAATGCAGATTGCATTGCACGGTAAGGATCCTGCTTATCCTTGTACTGATTCAGTAGTGAATCCGGGATCGTCACTTTGTCTCCCGTACGGGTAAAATCTGTTCCTAGTCTGCCGAAATTGGTAACGTCAGCGCCTTCATCGGAGTACATCCAGTCGAACATTTTTACGATTTCTTCAGGATTTTTCAATTTGTTATTGAGGACAAAAAGGTTGAAGTTGGAAGGGTTATCCATATAATTACGTTTTTCGCCTTTGCTGTTCTTAAGAAGAGGAAGCATCTCAAACTTGGCTTTCGGATTCTTCTGCTGCAGCGAGGCGTTGAAGTTAACGGCGAACGTGTAGTTGTCGTAGAAGAATAACGATTTGCCCGAGCTTAAATTCTCCGTCCATTGCTGCTGGGTTACATTGGTGAAGTTCGGATCGAGCAGCTTATCTTTATACAGTTTATTGAAGTACGTGATAACTTCTTTGAACGCGTCAGTAGACGTACCATAAATGTACTTATCTTGTTTCGGTTCGTAATAGATGTTGAATCCACCGCCGAACGCATAGACCAGGAATCGAAGCGTATATTGGGAACCGTTACGAATCGTCCATGGATACGAATCCGGATAAGCTTTCTTGAATGCAGCGAGCACGTCATACAATTCGTTAAAATCTGTCGGTGCCTTAAGGCCCAATTCGGTCAGAACGTCCGTGCGGATCATCGGGAAGTTACCGACATTAGCGGCACTGGATTTCCTCGCCATAATTGGGAATCCGTAGAACTTTCCATCTACCATCAGTTTTTTCGCTTCTGGCTCGGCTTCTACCCTTTTCATAAAATTGGGGGCGTACTTGTCGAGATAGGGCATCAAATCCAGAAATACGCCAGTACCGGCGAAATTGGTAATGTCCGCCTTGGACACCCTCAGCACATCGGGTAGATTGTTGGTTGTAATCAGGGTGCTCTTTTTGGTGTCGAAATCGCTGCCGGGTACGCCTTCAAGATTAATCTTGACATTCGTCTTTTTCAATATTTCCTGCAAGGAGGGGGCGTCCTTGACAAGCGGCTGTACAGACGTGTCGCTCATCATGACTGTGACTTTTCTTGCTTCCTTCGGCTCCGGTGTTGTGGCAGCGGTTGCAGCAGAAGTAGCGGTAGCACCGGATGTCGATTGTGCGGAGTTGTCATTGCTCGAACAGGCTGGCAATACTGCCGCAGCAAGCAACAGTGAACTTAACAGAATAGKACTTTTCTTTATCTCATTGAACATATAAACCCTCCAATTGTTATTATCCTTTTAAAGAGCCAACCATTGCGCCTTTAACAAAGTACTTTTGCAGGAATGGATACAGTACGAGGATAGGCAGAATGGCGGTTATGACAACCGCATACTTGATATTTTGATTGACGATTAGGGATCCTGAAACGCCGCTTATCTCAGTCGCTTGATTGTTGGTGTCTCCTTCTACGACAATACTGCGCAGAATAATCTGGATTGGATACTTAGACTTCTCGTTCAAATAAACGAGTGCGGAGAAGAAGCTGTTCCAATGTCCGACTGCGTAGAACAAGGTCATGGTAGCCATCAAAGGAAGAGACAAAGGAAGTACAACCTTCCGGAATACCGTCCAGTCATTGGCACCGTCCATATAGGCCGATTCATGTAAAGCTTCGGGAATGTCCTGAAAAAAAGTTCGCATCATGACCATATATACCACGCTGATTGCTGGCGGAAGCACGATGGCCCAAATACTGTTCATCATCCCCAAGGAGTCAATCAGTAAATATTTGGGGATCAAGCCGCCGTCGAAGAACATCGTAAACACGATGAGCATCGCAATAACTTCCTTGCCATAAAACGATTTCCTTGATAAGGGATATGCGCACAAGCAAGTCATGGTTAGATTGATGAGCACACCTACGGATGTATACAGAAGCGTGTTCCAATAAGCACGGACAATCGGCGCATCGGAGAATACGAATTCATACGCCTTCCAGTTGATATTGATCGGTAGAAATCCAACTTCGCCCCGAGATACGGCGCCGCCGTTGCTGATCGAAACAATTGCCATGTAATAAAGCGGATACAGCATGACAAATATGATTCCAAGCATAAAAAGTGTATTGAGAATGTCAAATAATGAAAATTTGATTCTTTTGGAAACTTTCATAGCAAGTAGACACCACCGTTCGTTACCATAAGCTCGTTCCACCTAACCGTCTTGTCATCCGATTCGCACCGATAACGAGAATGTAAGCTACGACAGATTGGAACATCCCCACCGCCGCTGAGTAGCTGAGGTCTCCACCAAGTAAGCCTCTTCGGTAAACGTAGGTTTGAATGACGTCCGCCGTTTCATAGGTGGACCCGTTATACAACAATAATATTTTTTCGTAGCCGACAGACAAGAAGTGCCCAATATTGAGCAAAAATAAAATGGTGATCACCGGGAAAATCGTTGGGATGGTAATGTGCACAGCCTGCTTCCAGCGGTTGGCTCCATCCATTCGGGCTGCCTCATATAGATGAGGATCGACTCCCGTCAATGCAGCTAGGTAAATAATTGTTCCCCATCCTATTTGCTGCCACACGTCCGAACTGATAAAGATGGTTCGAAATAAACCGGGATCGTTCAGAAATTGGAGCTGTTCCCCCCCGAACCACTGGATCACCTGATTGATGAGGCCGTCATAGGAAAGAAAGTTCACGAGCATCCCAGCGATGACGACCGTCGATAAAAAATGAGGCAGATAGGCAACGGACTGTACGAAGCTCTTGAAAAGCCGGCTTCTGATTTCATTCAGGAGAAGCGCCAATATAATAGGTGCTGGAAAATTGAATATGAGCCCGTACAAGCTGAGCATAAGCGAATTTCGCAGCAACTTCCAGAAGTAGGGATCATTCATAAACAACTTGAAGTTGTCGAATCCGACCCAATCGCTTTTGAACATCCCGGCAACAATATTGTACTTCTGAAATGCGATCACATTCCCGATCATCGGAATGTAATGGAAGACAATGAAGTAGATCGCGGGCAGTAGGAACATCAAATACAAGTGCTTGTTACGAAGTATCATCGTTCTCTTGCCGCCGGTGCGCCGATCGGTATGCACGGGGCGAGCCGTCGGATGGTAGTGGTCGTTCACCTTGTCACCCCTTTCTTTTTGTGGATAGCGGATATCACGCATACTCATCATAACTCCATCCGTAAGGCTATGAATATTAGCATTCCTGCCTATCCAGTCTCGATTGTCCGCATCGCGTCCGTAGTCTCAACATTCCGTTACAGTCTTAAACACGCACCATTGTCATAAGTTACTGATGTTATTCGGAAGGGTCGTTATGTTGATCTTGTTGCAGCATTTTTCGATAATCCTGCGGGGTGACGCCTTCATACTTCTTGAACAGCCGGAAAAAGGTAGCACGGCTTAAAATTCCGATCCTCGCCGCGATTTCATCATTTTTCAAGGAGGTTGACGAAAGCATGATCTTCGCTTCATGAATCCGTTTAATGCTAATAAAATCGGTCAGATTCGTGCCGGTAATCTCTTTGAACAGCTTGGAAATGTATTTGGAAGATAAATTCATTTCCGATGCAATACGTTCAAGGTAGAGATCATCACTGAAATTCGCGTCGATGTATTGGATGATGCGGGCTACAAGCTGTCCGGATCTAGAATCCTCCGGGCTTATGGATTTGTTCAATATGGCTGAGTAAAATTGCCGCAAGAGCGAGATGTGTTCTTGCAAATCCAAGATCTGCGGACTTTTGCCAGTCAGGATATGGTGATCCCTATCCGGCATAATATGGAGTGGTGAAATCCCTTTTTCCGTCGCAAACTTGATTCCGATCGTATAAAGCTCAATCAACAGCAAGTTCATGTATCGATTCGAGGTGCCGTTCTCCAGATTACTGCTGACAATCCGATCCATCTCCATTTCTATTAAGCTCAAATCGCCGGCCCGAAGTCCGTTCACCATTTTTTGCTCGTCCACGAAAGTGAACCGAAAGCTTTCTTCTAGCGGCAGCTGGGAAGAGTCAATCACCTGAAAATCCTCAGTTGCATCCATTTTGGCCAGTGCCATCTTCGCTTCCCCATACGATTTATCGAGGTCGGCTAACTGCGGATGTGCTCTGCCTATACCAATGGCCAGACGGCAGTATCTGGAATCGTAACTGAAGGTTTGAATAATCGATTCGAGGGCCGCATCGAATATAGCACGGTCTTCCTGACGCTTTAAATTGACCATGATAACGTATGAGCTGCTCTGAATTTCTAGGACATATGCCGTTACGTGCTGCTGAAGAATCCCTACGATTACTTTTTTCAGTTTCTCCTGAACGAGCAGCCGGTCGGTATCCTGAATATCCGTGAAAAATGATTCTTTGAAATAAAATTTCATGAAGCAGCACAAATACTCTCCCGCCGTAAAACCAAGTTCGTGCAGAATCGCGTCATGCTTTTCTAGTCGGTTGCCGCTCAGGATATAGGTAAAGGTGCTCTCAATGAATTCACTGGAGAATCGTTCGTGTTTATCTTGAGCATCCAGCAGATTACGAATCGGATTGTATAGCTTCGTACTGAATAGAAATGACAGGACAATTCCGACGAGAAGTAATATAAAAGCCAGCCAAGTTGTCACCAGCAAGATACCCTCGGCCTGTTTTCTATATTCGGCGACTGGCGTGACAGAGTAATAATTCCAACCATATTCCGAGACATACGAGGTTATCAACGCTTGCTCGTTGCCCAAATTGATTTTTGCAAAGTCATTACTTGTTGTCAGTAATTGTACCGTTTCGGGCTGCCAAAGCGAGGGGTCAGCCACAATGACGTTGCCGTTCCCGTCTGTGACAACAAACGTGGTCTCATCGTTCACCCGGTTGCGGATCAACATGTCCATAATTTTTGTAGCGGATATGTTCACGACCATCACGACCCGATTGCCCCTGATGAACTGTGAAATGACGAGTGGGATAACGGTTTCCTTCTTTTCCGTATATGTTTTTTGTACGATAGTCGGTTTTAGAACACGAAAGGAAAAGTCTGTTTTCAACAAATTTGCCCAGTAAGCTTCATCGTATTCGGCAAAACGGCTGAAAACGTTGAAGAACGAGTGGAAGCTCTCTATTCCTTCTCCTTTGTAAATCAACTGTGTGTCCGCGTATACGAACATATCATCGGTATATGGATTGATAATGTTACGGCTAAAGGAAAGCATTTTCGTAATACTTGACGATTTTTCTATCTCTATATTGGTCAATAAATCGGCCGGCAGCAGATATTGCTGCACCGTATCATTCATCAAAAAATTCATCCCGGTCTGTTCGGCCGTCCGTAAATAAATGTCGATCACTTTGGAAGAGGACTGTACGTTCGAGGAAAGGTTGTCGCTCATTTGTTTTTTAAAGATATGGATATTGGCGAAGTAGACGATGAAGCCGACAATGAGCGTCGGAATCAACAACAACATAAAATAGGTAAGTATGCGAAAATAAAGTGCATTCAGCTGAAGTAGCTTCCATTTTCCGATTCTCATGATTAAAATCCCCATCCTTCATCGCTAGTTAAGCTGAAGCCATCGTGATTAACTCATGATAAGGCATTGTTAGATGCCTGACAACCATATCATGATGAGACAGAGAGGGAGAAGTGAGAATGAGATTGCAATACGGATATTCGAGACTCCATAAGCCATATTGCTAATCGTCATTGTCCGATAGAACGAGTATGATACCCAGTGTGGAGGGATAACTGATGAATCTTAAAGAGCAAATTCGATTTCTGCATGCGGATGAAATGGCAGATGCTGTCGCGCTGGCTGATTCCGTATTTCGTTCCGACGGCCGAGTATCCATGGGGGAGTCATTACCGAAAGTATTCTCGCAGAGCCTGCTTCAAGCCATAGGCTGCTTCTCGGACGGCGAGCTGGTCTCGTTCGCGGGATTCGTTCCGTCTATTGTACAAGTTGGCAAATCCCGGATCTCCATTTATTCATACGGAGCTGTATGTACGCATGCTGCTTATCGAGGCAGAGGGCATGCCCGGTCTATTCTACAATTTGCCAAGCAGCAGGCGGAATTGGCTGGAGCCTCCTTGCTGCTCGTTTCGGGAGAGCTTCCTTTATATACGGAAGTGGAGTGTTACCCGTTCGGAACGACGGAAAGGTTTAAACTGCTTCAGGAACAGTTGACGAACATGACACCTTCCTGTTCTCACGGTATTGTCTGCAGAGAAGCTACGAATTCTGACTGGTTTCACCTGCATAAGCTGGCAGCGACAAGGTCAACTCATTACGAGATAAGCTTATGGGATATGGCCGATTTAATGCGCGCCCAGGCGTTAGCGGCCATTCGCCGTATGCGTCATCGTACGTTTCTCGCTGAGAAGAACGGCGTTCCCGTCGCATTCTGCATCGTTGCCTTGAAGCCGAATGGGGAAGAAGACGGCTCGAATGGCGGACTCGTGATCGAATGGGCAGGGGAAGCGGAAGCGGTAGTGTCTCTGTTGCTGCATGTTCTGGAAAATGAACAGGTACAGTATATAGAAGCGGTAATACCTTCGCAGGAGAAGTCTTTGGCTCAGCTGCTTAAACCTGCGTTCCTCGGCTTGGGGAGAAATCAAGGAACGGTTCATATCGTGAACGCGGAGCGTTTGTTCGAGCAACTTGCCCCATACTGGACTGAGCAAGAAGCATCTGACATTCTGCCGGTTGTTCGCACCGTGGATAGCAAGACGTTCGAGCTGTCGATTGGAGGACATCCGTGGCATGAATTGAATGGGCAAGAACTTGTGTCGCTGCTGTTCGATTGCGAAGCGGGGGATAGCGGGCGTAAGGATGATTGGAAGAAGGTAGCGAGCGCTTACTTTCCGCTACCATTCCCGTATACGAAAGGCTTGAATTTTGTTTGAACGAGGGAGTGAATCAATCAATGGCAGCAAAGTTTGGCATTCTGGGATGTGAGCATGCCCACATTGGCATTTTTATTAGCGAGATGCTTCAGCTGGGGCACGAATGTGTCGGCATTTATGAACCGAATGGATCTAAAGTCGCCAAGATGATGGCGGAGAAATATAACATTCCGCTACTTACTGATAAACGATCGTTGTTTGCTTCTCAGGTTTCAATTATTGGAAGTTCAGCGATTAATAATGAAAAAATCGATCTTATCGAGGAATGCGAAGCGAATGGCAAACATGTGATGGTCGACAAGCCTGCCGTGACCGACCGCCGCGGCTGCGAGCGGCTGCAAGCCGTCATTGAACGGGGAAGCATTCAGGTAGGGATGCTGTTGACCGAGCGGTTTCATCCGGCCGTATTCACGCTAAAGACGCTGATTGACAGCGGCAATCTGGGGAAATTAGTTACGATTGAGATGCGCAAGCCTCATATGTTGAAGGCTGAGGGCCGTCCAGAGTGGTTCTTCTCCAAACAGAAGAGCGGGGGCATATTGATTGACCTCCTTATCCATGACTTTGACCTTCTCCACTGGTTGACAGGGGAGACGATCGCGCAAACGGCAGGCTATATGAGTAAGCATGTGTTGCCGGACCAACTTGATTTTTACGATACAGCCTTGCTGCAGGTTCTTATGCGCAATCAAGTGGCTGCACATCTATACGCGGACTGGCATACGCCAGAAAAAAGCTGGACCTGGGGGGATGGCAGGATCTTCGTAACGGGCACGAAGGGGACAGTTGAGCTTCGGTTAAACGGCGATCCTTTCGTGGATAAGGAGCAGCTTGTGTTGATGACAACGCATTCGGAGGGAGCCACCCAGGTGCCTTTACGTCAACCAGCATGCACGATCACGCAAGACTTTCTGAACCGCATCGACGGATTGAAATCAAGCATCGATCATAAGGACATTCTAGCGGCATCGCTGGCTGCTATCGAGGCCGATGAAACCGTACAAATCGTTCGGTCCTAATAGCTCCATGGTCCACGATCTCAAAAAGTAAGGAATGAAAGAGGAGGAAACAAGATGGAGCATGCCAAATTAGGTTTTGCCATTATCGGAGCTGGAGTTATATCCAAATCCCATATAAAAGCGATTCAGTCCAACCCACGAGCAGAGTTGGTTGCAATAGCTGATTCCGTAGACGGTAAAGCGCAGGAGAGAGCCTCGGAATACGGTATCAGTCAAGTGTATCAGGATTACCAGGAAATGCTGAAGCGGGATGACATTCATGCGGTCAGTATTTGCTTGCCAAGCGGGATGCATGCTGAAGCTGCAATCGCATGCGCTCAGGCAGGAAAACATGTATTGTGCGAGAAGCCGCTTGATATTACATCGGATAAGATGGATCTGATGATCCGTGAATGCCGAGAGCGTGGCGTCAAGCTGGGTGTCATCTATCAGCGGAGAACGTTGCCATCCATCATCCGGGCCCGCCAAGCCATTCAAGAAGGATTGCTTGGCCGATTGGTTCTAGGTGACGTTTATATGAAATATTATCGCAGTCCGAGCTATTACCGAAGCGCAGGTTGGCGCGGGACATGGGCGCTCGATGGAGGCGGCGCACTCATGAATCAAGGTGTGCACGGCGTTGACTTGATTCAGTGGCTGATGGGGGATGTGGCATCCGTATTTGCCTATTCCGCTGCTTTAGCCCGGGAGATTGAAGTGGAAGATACGGCGGTAGCGGTCGTGAAATATAAGAACGGTGCATTTGGCATCATTCAAGGAGCAACAACGGTGTACCCCGAGCTAGAGACTCGCTTCGAAATTCACGGGGAGAAGGGCAGCATTACAATCGGGGACAGCGGGGTCAAAAAGTGGACCCTACTGCAAGACCAACCGGAAGCAACGAGCAACTCCGATGCTAACGAATTCCCTGCCAATGAGAGTATTCATGACGGTCATTCCCTGCTTGTCGAAGATTTCATCCAAGCGATACACGACGATCGGGATCCGATGATATCCGGTGAGGAAGCGCGCAAAGCGGTGGATCTCATCCTCGCGATTTACGAGTCGGGTCGATCAGGCAAAGAAATCTATCTATAGGGTGCAACTTACAAACAAGATGGAGGAGTGTCAAATGAAAGTCAACAATCCGAACGGTGTATGGCCCACTATGGTAACCCCTTATACGGAATCAGGCGAGATCGATTATATTTCGCTTGAACGCATGATTGAATGGTTTATTAAGAACGGGGTGGACGGATTATTTGCCGTTTGCCAGTCGAGCGAAATGTTTTACCTAAGTTTAGACGAACGTGTCAAGCTTGCCGCTTTCGTAAAAGCCATAACAGCTGGCCGGATTCCAGTGATTGCATCGGGTCATATTTCAGAGTCGCTTGAAGATCAGGTGCAAGAATTAACCGCAATTGCCGAGACGGGTGTGGATGCCGTCATTCTTCTTACTAACCGGTTAGCGGCAGAGGAAGAGTCTGAGGAAGTCTGTAAGGCTAATCTGGAGCAGCTGCTTGACAGGTTGCCGGCTCATATACCACTCGGGTTCTATGAATGTCCGTTTCCCTATAAACGAATTCTTTCACCTGCTTTACTGAAATGGTGTGCGAACACGGGAAGGTTTTTCTTCCTGAAGGACACCAGCTGTGACATTGAAAATATAAAGGAGAAAATAAAAGCGATTGAGGGAACACCTCTCAAACTGTATAACGCTAATACCGCTACTCTGCTGGAAACCCTGAAACTAGGGATTGCCGGATTCAGTGGTGTAATGGCTAATTTCCACCCCAACTTGTATGTATGGCTCCTTCGAAATTGGCGGGAACATCCAGATGAAGCGGAACGTTTGAGCGATTTCTTAAGTATAGCTTCGTTTATTGAGAAGCAGCTGTACCCTGTGAATGCCAAGTATCATCAGATGCTGGAGGGAATTACTTCCCACTACTACAGCCGCTCCAAGAACTACGAGGAATTCACCCTGACGAATCGGCTCGAAGTGGAGCAACTCCGCCGCTTATCCGAACAATACTCTCATCTCTATTCGACGTCTGTTTCAGAGTAACAAAAGAGTGCTGATTTCCTAGCATGCGTGAATTTCGGACTATTATATCGTTAGGAGGCACCTATGTCCACTGTGAACAGCCTGTATACAATTGGAATTGATTATGGTACGCAATCAGGACGTGCCGTGCTTGTAAATGTAAGCAATGGACAGGAGGAGGCAGTTCACGTCACACCATATCGTCATGGCGTAATCGATGAGTTCCTTCCCTCGAATGGCATGAAGCTGAAGTCAGAATGGGCATTGCAGCATCCGGAAGACTATTTGGAAGTGCTCTACACGTCCGTGCCTGCGTTAATTACAGCTTCCAGGATTGCCCCGAACCAAGTAATTGGAATCGGAATCGATTTTACAGCTTGCACCATGCTGCCTGTCGATGCAGCGTTTCAGCCGCTTTGCCTGAATAACGCATGGAAAGAGCGACCGCACGCATGGCTCAAGCTATGGAAGCACCATGCTGCGCAGGAAGAAGCAACATCAATTAATAAGTTGGCACAAATGGGAAATGAGCCATGGCTGTCGCGATATGGAGGCAAGCTTTCGTCGGAATGGATGCTTGCCAAGAGCTTGCAGATTCTGAAAGAGGACCCGGATTTATATCGTCAGGCCGATCTCTTTATTGAAGCAACAGACTGGATCGTCGCTCAATTGACAGGTCAACTGAAACGGAACAGCTGTACTGCGGGCTATAAGTCCAATTGGCATAAAGAAGAAGGCTATCCCTCCCATGAATTTTTGGAACAGTTAGCACCGGGCTTTGGGGATATATATGAAACAAAGCTTCGTGGGGATGTCTTCCCGCTTGGAAGCCTCGCCGGCGGTCTGCTGCCAGGTGTAGCAGAACGAATGAATCTTCGCCCCGGCATTGCCGTCGCCGTAGGCAATATTGATGCGGATGCCGCAGTGCCAGCCGTCGGTGTTGTAACCCCTGGGAAGATGGTGATGGTCATGGGCACCTCTACCTGCCACATGCTGCTTTCCGACAAGGAGTGTACAATAGAGGGAATTTGCGGTGTTGTTGAAGATGGCATTATTCCGGGATTGTTCGGGTACGAGGCTGGTCAGTCTGCGGTTGGAGATATTTTTGCATGGTTTGTAGACGAGTCCGTACCTTCATATGTACGTAATGAAGCGCAAGAGAAAGAGCTTTCCGTCCACGAATGGCTTGAGCAAAAGGCGTCGCAACTACAGCCCGGTGAAAGCGGACTGTTAGCACTCGATTGGCATAACGGTAATCGCTCCACGTTAATAGATGCGGATTTGTCCGGATTGATATTGGGGATGACACTCAGCACGAAGCCTGAAGACATCTATCGTACTCTTATTGAGGCGACGGCATTCGGTACCCGTACGATTGTGGATGCTTTCCGCAAGGGTGGGTTGGAAGTAAACGAGTTATATGCTTGTGGAGGTTTGCCGAATCGTAATAAGCTGCTCATACAAATTTATGCAGACGTGAACAACATGGAGATCAAGCTGTCCGATACGGAACTAAGCCCAGCTATCGGTGCTGCAATGTTCGCTGCTGTGGCTGCCGGTTCCGAGGCAGGCGGTTACGGCTCCATCCAAGAGGCAGCTTCCTATATGGCAAGAGTGAAAGAACAGACGGTGCGGCCGATTCCTGAAAACGTCGAAATTTATGATTACTTATATGTACAGTATAAAAGACTTCATGATCTTTTTGGTAAAGATACTAACAGTGTGATGAAAAGTATAAGACAATTTAGAAAGTAAAATGAAATATGCTTTGCATAGCCGGCCTATGACCTTTTCGTACCCAGTTCCTTTAGCAGGTTTTACCCATCGGAAAGACTGCTTTGAAGATGTCATGGACCGGCTGTATGCGAAGTGACTGGCACGTTCGTCAATCTCACTTCTCGTGGACACGAAGCATTCAGACACTGCCGATTAGGAGAAGGGGAAACGGATCATTTTCCACTGTTCCATGCACTACAGGAAGCAGGGTACACTGGGTGGGTGACGCTGGAATCCAATGCTCCGTATTCTCCTGTTCAGCGCATGGCTCACGATTTGCTTACCATAAAGTCTTATTTGGCATAATTCAAGAGGAGGAACGGTCATGTCTGAGCTTTGTTATGAAATCAAACAGTTTGCTGTCGACCAGCTGCAGATAAAGGTTTACGAGAACCGGAGAAGACTGGGGGAAGCGGCAGCGAAGGAAGCAGCGAACAAAATCAGGGAGCTGCTGTTAACCCAACACTGCGTTCGAATCATTTTTGCCGCTGCCCCTTCACAAAATGAATTTCTGCAGGTATTGATAGAAGAGCAAGGCATCGACTGGTCGAAAATCACCGCTTTCCATATGGATGAATATATCGGATTGGAGGAGGAGTCCTCGCAGAGGTTCAGCGCTTTTTTATGTACGCGCATTTTTGACCGACTTCCCTTCGGAGCTGTTCACCTCATCGACAGCAACCGCTCGGCTGCTGTGGAATGTGAGCGCTATTCCAAACTGCTGCAAGAAGCTCCAATCGATATTGTGTGTATGGGCATTGGTGAAAATGGACATATCGCGTTTAACGATCCTCCTGTTGCCGATTTCCAAGACGACAAGATGGTTAAAGTCGTTGAACTGGAAGAAGCATGCCGCATTCAACAAGTAAACGAAGGCTGCTTCCCAATCATATCTGATGTGCCAACGCACGCGCTCACGTTAACAATTCCAGCATTAATATCCGGCAATCATTTATTTTGTATGGTTCCAGGGGCTACAAAGCATGCCGCTGTTCAGCAAACGCTGAACGGACCCATCGATACGAAGTGCCCCGCTTCTATTCTACGAACGCATAAGGACTGCACGCTGTACGTGGATTTGAATTCTTATGGAAGTGAGCACGTATGAGTGAAAGGCAAGGATCAAAGTTCATTGAAGGCATCCATTTTGAGAATGGAGAAGCTATCCGGATAAAGGTTGAAGAGGGGCATATCTCCTGTATAGAACCTATCCAACCTACGAAGATGTCAACGCTTCCATTTATTGGACCTGGGCTCGTCGACTTACAGATCAACGGCTTTAGGGGGTATGACTTTAATACACTGCCGTTAAGCCAGGAATGTATCGTTCAAGCTACAAAATGTTTGTGGGCTGAAGGCATAACGTCCTATTATCCTACGGTTATCACGAACAGCGGCGATGCGATTCAGGAAGCCGTTGCTGTCATTGCCAAAGCTTGTTCACAGAATCCCCAGATGGCGGAGAGTATCGCCGGCATTCATTTGGAAGGGCCTTTCATCTCTCCTGACGATGGTGCGAGGGGTGCTCACAATAAAGCTTATGTCCAAGCACCGGACTGGTCTTTGTTAGAGCTTTGGCAAGAGGCAGCCGAGGGCCGGATCAAGCTCATTACAATGTCTCCGGAATGGCCTGGTTCGGCMCAATTTATCGAAACCTGCGTACAAAATGGCATTACGGTATCCATTGGGCACACATCAGCCTCTCCTGAACAAATCCGTAAAGCGGCAGCGGCTGGAGCGAGGATGTCGACGCATTTGGGCAATGGGGCGCATCTCCAATTGCCCCGTCACCCTAACTATATTTGGGAGCAGCTGGCCGCAGACGAACTATCGGCTTGTCTCATCGCAGACAGCTTTCACCTACCTGAGTCGGTCTTGAAGGTTGCACTTAAGGTCAAAGGGACGAAGGCTTTACTGGTGAGTGATGCGGTTTCATTAAGCGGAATGCCCCCTGGCATTTATGATACACATATCGGCAGTAAAGTCGTACTCACGCCGGAAGGCAAACTGCACTTAGCCTCCAATCCGAACCTGCTGGCAGGTTCTGCACAAATGCTTACCCGTGGGATTGAGTATCTAGTTCGGAAGGGCTTATGTACGCTGCAAGATGCATGGAAGCGAGCTTCGATTTATCCTGCRCACTTTATGCATCTTCCAGCTGGCAGTGGATTGTCTATAGGTGCGCCAGCGGATCTAGTATTATTTGGATGGAATGATGATACGATTGTCATTTCCAGGTCGTATAAGGCAGGCTGTGTAGTTTATGAGAAGGTAATCGTTTAAATGTGAAGGATCAGTCCGGTTTTTCACTCAAGCAATACGATACCGTAAGAATTAACTTTTTTGGAGATCAACTGCTGACTGACGTTCCTGCGTATCTAGACGTCGAAGGACGCGTTTGGGTGCCGCTGCGTGCAATGACTGAAGCGATGGTATACAAGGTTGGTTACATCGAGGAGCAATGGCAAATCACGCTCGAGCTGCCAGACCGAATGCTTAAGATAGATCAAGACCATCCGCAGATTGAAATGAGGACGATCCAGGAATATGGGCGAACATATGTCAGCATTCGCCAGCTATCCGAGTTGATTGGAAAGCCGGTAGAGTGGAAGCTATACGGTCTTTGTTGCCAAAGGGGAAATGTTACGACCGAAAGTCCCTGCGCAACTCTTGGAGGATTGGGATGCCTTCGGGAAGTGCTCCAGAACGTAGATGATCTAGTAGCCATTTCGTACACACAGGCTCAGTTAAAGGAGATTTGGGCCAAAAGAACGCAAGAGGATCACAGAGAGGTTTTACAATATTTCGTCAAGCAGACGTTGCAGAAAGAAGTAGAGTCCATATTGACGTTAAGTGATCAAGACGGTCACCAATGGGATCCATTGAGTGAATTTACAAAAGTAAATATTACTAACGAACTTTATTTTCCACTTTTACTGAACAATTCTTGAGAAAATCATTTAACTAACGAACTTAAATAAATTTCTTGCCATTGAGAAAACCGCGTAATTACTGGACTTTCACTTACGAATTCTATTTTCCTGCATCACCGAGAACGAAGTTTTCTTTGATTGGCCTGAAACAGAGTCGCACCTTGATTATTTAAAATCTCACTTCGATTTACCGCTAGAAATAGGGTGGGACGAAAAGGGATTTTTGAGACGAATTGAGGATCGTGGGATGTTTCCGGACAGTTCAGCGAGGTACTGTACTTCGTACCTCAAGCGCGATGTATACTTAAAATATGCCAGAACCAGAAGCGGGCCCGATCTTGCACCTTAAGAAATTTGAAGTTGGGGCATTGTTAAAAGAGGCTGGAGTAAAGGAACATATGGCTTATAACCACGTTTCGAGAGTAAGTTGCAGGTGGTGCATTTTCCAGTCCCCCCATGAAATGAAAGCCGTCGCAGAGTTATTCCCAGATGCGTGGAAGAAACTCAAAGCCCTTGAAGATTCGCTTCCTGGTGGACACACCATGAAGTATCAGAAAGGAAAGAGAATACCCCTATGTGATTTCATTCATGAGGATTCTGAATTTGAACAACTATTATTGAGATAAAACTAGGCAGTGGAGTGGGTTATTCCCTCTTCTCTGCCTTTTTATTTTTCCGCAAACTGCTTAGTTTTAATCTAAATTATAATTATATATAACTTATAGAATCAATCTTTTATTATTAAAGTTCTTTTACATGCGTTTGGATGAATATGGTAACATTGATTTAAATATAACTAACTATGGTTTGCATTGTTGACTATCCCACTGTTATTTGTAAAAAACTATTTTTTTAAAAGAGGAGCATTTAATATGGGTTTTCGATTCAAGAAGAGTGTAAATCTCGGTAGCGGAGTTCGTCTGAACATGAGTAAGAAAGGGATTGGAGTAAGTGCAGGAGTAAAAGGCTTAAGAGTAAGTCACGGAGCGGATGGCAAGACAAGGCTTACTGCTTCTTTACCTAACACAGGGATATCTTATCAAAAAACGTATAGTAGCACAGATCCAGATAAAGGGATAAATCATCAATATACTGAAAGCATCGGGGATTGGGAAAACGCAATTGTAGATCCTGGTAATGTTTTTGAAGTATGCATAACTGCAATTGTACTATCACATTACGATGATGAAAATGAACTAAACCAAGCTCTTACAAACTTGGAATGTACGATATCAATAACAAATAAGCAGTTCGGTGTGTCGCATAATGATGAGTGGTACTCAAGGGTATATATTGAGAACGCGAACAATATTGAGGTAGAAAAAAAGATAATAAACAGAAGATTCCTTTTTTCTAAATGGCAAGAAGTACAGCTCCATATTGTTGTGAATAATGGATATTTCATTAATAAATATGTATTGAAAGTAGAAGACGAGTCGTTTGCTGATCTTGTAACCTCTGGTTTGATTCAAGAAAAGCAAAGGCTACAACAGCAAGTCATAGCAGCTGAAAACGCTCGAATGTTTGAAGATGAAGATGAAGATGAAGATGAAGATGAAGATGAAGATGAAGATGAAGCGCCGATAGACGAGATAACCTCAATTCTTTCTCAGCATGACTTTGATGCTAGTGATGAACTACAGTTAATAGATCAAGTACAAAAAAGACTTGAAAATAAGCCGAATGGAAAGCCTTCATATTCTCGTGTCACTTTTCTTGGTTTGTTAGGCGTGATTGATTATGATGATGAATTATTACAAGGGGTATTATTTCTTGCTGATTACCAATTGTTCTTGTTGACTGAAGATAACTCACAACTTTTCTGTCCTTCTGGCTTACGAAGAAAAGGATCTGTTGAAATAATGGGAAACTATGTACTATTAACTGATAGCAATGGAAATCAAATTCATAAGCTATTTGTTCCCGATGATCATTCTTTAGATGAAATAGTTCAAAAGATTGAACAGCATGTTGATACAATACACTTTAAGAGAGCAAGAATATAGCAAATCTTTTGACCGGTGTAGATTTGTTTCGGATGATATAGTAATAAAGTCGTGAACCAGTAAAAAGAGTTGTGAATTAGTAGTAAAGAAAGTCGTGAACCAGTAAAAAGAGTTGTGAACTAGTAAAGAAAGTCATGAACCGCTTGTATGTTTGTAATACAAAATGAAAATATTTACAGCACTTCTTTTGTTGTGATACTATAAAGGTAATCTTTAATCTTCAACTTGTTCAAGTCTACCGCCCTATGGGTTGGATCTATGCTGCTAGAATACGTCTATCCTTTTTTGGATATTTGTTAATTCTACAGAATGAGACCATCCTATGGGCGGTTTTTTGTTTTTCTACAATATGTCAGGAGGAATTAATATGATGTTTAAGATGAAGAAAGCCCAAAAAGTTGAAATTATCCAGGAAGGAACCCTTTTGTATAAAGCTCACTGCTTATATACAAAGATTCTTCGCATGGAGGCAATTTCGGGCAAAAAGATTATTCCAACTCTGCACAAGAACTTCATCGCAGCGCACTTGAATTATTATTATGACGTGCAATACGCTGATTCTGTTCTTAAAGTACTAAGATGGAATAAGAAGAAAATCACTAATGCGGGATTCCAGTTGCCTTCGTGATACGTATGTACAAAGTTTCGTATTAATTTATGCAATAAAAAGGTGTTACCTCACACAACGGGGTAACACCTTTTTATTTGAAAGGAGGTGGTGCTATTGAGATAGCGATCTATTTACCGGGACACGGCAAGCAGTCGATACATCAAACTATGTGCAATTTAGTAGGAGGGAATTATCTATGATCAAAGCCGGTGCTATCGAGCCCAAAGGCAATTTGCCAATCGAGGTTCAAGAGTTGTGTCGCAAATTAAATATGAACCCCGAAGAAACGATCTCTCATGCGTTGTCGCTGCTTAACTTAAGCCTTCAACTGCAGGAGCAGGGATACCAAATTCAGGCACGCCGTAAACTCGGATTCTGGATGGGGGAGGTTAGGAACATTTTATTAAGGAGGTGAGCTTATGGCTGATATCAAATGGGATGAAGTAAAAATAGAACAGTTGGGCTCCGACCAGAAGGCGAAAATGAAAGTGGGTGACCAAGAAAAAATAGTCATCGATCCAGTAAAGACGGAACGGTCGTTTCTACTTAAAGCGATGATTACGTTTTTTGGTATTACGGTCACTTTTATCCTCATGGTCGTTATGTATCAACTACTTGTCAAAGGTGACGTGGATAAATCTATCGAAGTGCTGAAGTTGGTCTTTTCTGCTATTAGTCCACTTCTTTGCACGTTACTCGGCTTTTATTTTGGCAAGCAAAGTAAATAGTATGATTGATGTTCCGAGAGTTAATGGATATCGTTTCCAATTTGGTGATGATACCCTTCAATTATTGGTAAAAAAAGCGTGCATTGTAGACCAGCTTTTGAGGTCTATATGCATGCTTTTTTGATTTATCTATAATATCCGATCAACAACTTTTGTTCTTACTTCGTAGAATCGAACGGTGTAAATACCATCCATTTTCACGAGATGGAAATGCAACTAATATTACATTTACAATTATTGATACATAATGTATCATAATTTTGAAAGCAAATTCTCTATAGGGAGTGTCAATCTTGATGGAATCTGCTGTAAACGAGCATTCAGTTCATCGTAAGATTTTTTGGGCTAAGGAAAGAATTTGGGTTGTTTTTGGACTCGTGTTAGTTTTTGGTATTGCTATATACGCATTAGTAATGTCAATAAGCGTAACTAACGAAAATAATAAACTAAGAACAAAAATTGTTACTTTAGAGAATTCTGTTACCGAAATGACATCTATTAATGAAAGGAACAATGTATTATTCAGTAAGGTGAATGATGTTTTTAATGCTCAAAAAGCAGTCAACGATTCCAGCGGTGAGCTATTGAAAGTTTTTAAGGGAGACCAGGCCAAAAGGGACAAGACTCAAGATGATTCAATTTATGCGTTAAATGATAGTCTTCAATCATTAAACAAAATGATGCAAGCAACAGTAGATTATTTAAAAAGTATCCATTAAACTCGGTATGAACTATAGTTCAATAATACGGCGGCAGTCTAGGACTTTATTTTCTCGTCCATGGCTACCGCTGTTTCTATTATTGGAGTCAGTCTGCTGCCATTTATTTACTTGAGAGTATTCAGCAGATGGAGGAGGCAAATCGATCCTCAGTACTCATTACAGTAGTGAAAAATCATGACAATTCGAAGTGATTCTCTCCCAAGATCCTCAGTATTCATAATGTTTCCTTATGTAGTTCAACTTAACTGCCAGTTAGTCTAACGAATCAAATTCAAGGAGATCATACGATATTCCCGTTCCCCAAAGATCCCTTTTTCCTTATATCCTCCAATTTCATATCCTTTTTCCTGCAGCTCTATGCACATATGGAGCAAGGATAGTGAGACGGATACCAAGTCAGTATCCGTACTAATGCTAAGTTTTTCTTTCATCCATTCCATTTTTTGTAAGGTCTCTTGATTTTTAATCGTAGCACGTTTTGGGGGGATAGTTTCAGGAACAGCTTTTTCTTGGTCAGACATAGGTATTACCCCTTCCATTTTTTTCTTAATTATAACACGAAGGTCAAATTATGGTCAATTTATGGATATATTACGGATGTAGGAGTAAGTCCTGAGAAAGGTATTATCGAAATGAGTTTTTTTTGGATACATGAAAAGGATATAGACAGGCTATTAACGGGATGGTAAAATATGAATATGAATTTTTTGCCTTTATTGGCGTTACGCAAGTTTTCAAGCCCTATGCTGGCTGTTGTCTATCACAAGAATTTTTTTGTTTTCTTGTGTAAAGAACAGGTAGTATAGGTTTTTTTCTGTGTAAAGAAAGCGGTGTTTAAGCGATATATTTCGCTTGGGCAGCGCTTTTTTTCATATAAAACAAAGGAGGGAAAGAAATGGGTACTATGGTGATCAATGATAGGTTTTGGGCAGGTATTGAGTCAGATGCTTTAAAATCGGAATCTGTTATGCGTTTCGAGAATGAACAGACCCTGCTTCATGCCATTGCTTATCGACCAGGTGCAATCGTAAAGGATGTTCTCGATGTTTTGAAGTCGATGGATGTTCAAACACTGAGGACCTTGTATGAGGAGCTCTACCACTATGTTGCAAGTGACTATGGTTCAGAAGACTTCGATCAGGAGAATTCACATCAAACTATTATGGAAATCAATCGAACTGTAGGGATCAGCCAAATGATTAGGACACTGCCAATTGATCGAACAAGGAGGCTGCTTTAATGAGCCACTTTCTTGGTCTTTCATCAGATCTCCAATCGGATTATTTGCATGATCTCAACATGCTAATTACAGTTCGTATGATGATGGAGAAAGGGTTGCCGATTTGTGAGGACTGGAAAATCGGCGAGAGTATCCTGGAGCAAGTGCTTACGACACTGTTTGGATGGGGAAGAATTGAGGAAATAGAGAATGAAGGCTATTTCATCAAAGTGGAACTATCCGAGGATAACATTTATCGAGTGAACAGCTGCCTTGGCGAGCTTGGGGATGAGTATTCAGGTGAGGCCTTTCCTTTCGAAGTTCACGAGGAAGGCATATCTCTTGAATTCTTTAACTGCAGCATTCCGTTGTTTTCAATATTTGACGAGTTATTTAGTCTCTCTGAGCTAATCGGCAATATAGCGAACAGCACAATGTCAGCAGAAGATCTCAGTGATCGTGTTGCGGAATTGCCGTCTCTTTCTAAAAGAAGGATTAGGCGCGGTTTCATAGGTCGTAACGCACGTATGAGTAAAAAGGTTATGCGGAATTTGAACCGCACTATGTGAAATGGAGGATGAAATATGGAAGCGTTGGTAAAGCCTAAAGGGATGCAAACTCGAATTACCATCGATGAGGAAGGAATCCAAAAGCCGATCGTTGAGCGCGTACTCAATGGAGTTGTCGTTCAGGAAGTCAAAGTGAATGCTGCGGATCTGCAAAAGCAGATGATATATAGCGCAGATACTTGGATGCTTTATTCCTCCATACTTGACGATCCTAAAGCATTTATTAGCGAACTTTTCCGCTACGAAGCTGAAGTAGGGACGAACGGTAATCGCGACGATATTATAGATGCGATTATTGAAGAGCTCTCAGAAGGCTATAGGAAATCGGATGATCAACTCATGCGACGTCTCCTTGGCGTATTGCTGGAGAATGCAAATATCCCACACGTGGATAATGCATCCTACAATAATCTCGTAAAAGCGTTGACGGAAAAGTTAACTAATATCGATGACCCCCATGATCTCCGAAGAATGTTTGAACTGCTGATTGATAAAGTTCATGTATTCGACACTCCAGATCGTGAAACGATCAAAAGCATTTTGGATGCAGCTGTGAAGCATGTGAAGGAATTTGAGTCGGAAGAAGCAGTAAACGACCTATGGACTCACCTTGCAGGTAGGGTCAAGAAAGACATTGTTCTCGAATTTGCCAAGGAACATCTCGAAGACTTGGAGCTAACGACCCCTATTCTACCTCGTAATTGCTTATTTTTTAAGCAATCGAAGAAACGGACGGTTATTGCTTTAGAGGTGGAGCGGGCACGTTGGGACGTTAACTTGAGAGGACAGACAATCGAGCAAGTTGGGCATCCGAAGCTTATTTTCATATTTGAACTAAGCAATCATCGAATCAAAGCGAAGCTTGCGGCGGTCAAGGATGAAGTAGTTACGGAAAAATCTAAATTGTATCGATATCCCTTCTCCAATGTTCATGGAAGTATGGCTTGTTGCTGGGATCATTTCCCGCAACTAAAGGAATTCAGAAATATCGAGTCATATCCGTATATCTTCCTTCAAGGAGAACGGAATTTCGATTTATATGTAGGGGAAAAGAACTATCGTGAGCTCCTGGCAGAATTATCCGGCCAAGACTTTAACGATGAGAAACTCGTTGAAACCGAGATGGTTTTAGCCGACTTGCTATGATTTCGCCGGGTGTGACGACCCGTTTCGAATAAAAGGTCCATCACTTATACTGTGATGAAAATTTATGCACAAAAGGGAGGAAGTTCCGCGGACGAATGAACTGCGGGGCAATTAAACATGGACTTACTAACGATGCTTGGTATTGACGCAGGGGTAGCAGCACCAGTAGTAGAAGCGGGCAAGAATGCTTCTAAGAAACAACAGAAGGCGAATGAAAAGGGTGCTGAGAAAGGTAACGCTAAGAGTGCTAAACCTAAGGTATTATCAAAGCCAGCCATTAGGCGGTACGAAACACAAGCCGATATTCGTAAAATGCTTGTTGGGCTTGATTGGAACGTACATTACGCTATGCATTCGTTCTCTGTGGCCGATCTAGGTAGGCGCCTTGTGGAAATGAATGATCAAGATATCGAGGAAGTAAAGGTAGCTCTGTGGGGTATCGTTCCTCAAGAGGTAAAGGATGACCTGGATAAAGCTCGTCTTGCTAAAGCTGAAGCTGAAGCAGCCATTGCTGCTGGCGGAATTGCGGAAGGGGCAAGCGAAGGGACTTCTGAAGCAGAAGAAGAGGAAGATGAGGAACTTGAAGTTGATGAGGAAAATGATGAAGTTGTACAAAAGAAATCAAATCCTCCATCAACAAAAGAACCGAAAATTCCGGAAGTCCAAGAAGGTGAACTATCCGTTGATATGCTACGACTTGCGCTCGCTCTCGACTATTTCGAGTTTGCCAATGAAGAAGCCGTTGCGTGGCGCATCGATAAAGAGAACAAACGACTAACTCCTTCGATCAGTGCTGGCAAGATGGGCAATAGCTTTCCCGCTTATCAAGCATTTCACTGGAAGCTAAGCGATTATGAAAAGGCTCCACTAAAGCCTATCAATTATGTCGCAGGAAAAGACGGTCGTATCTATGAAGTTCGGGAGAACAAGCATCTTAGGGTTACGGTGGCTGCGGGAGTTGTACCAGCGCTTGAGAATGTCACAGAAGGGGTTTCGTTTAAAATGAACAAGATCCCTGGAGTTTTTCTGAAACAGACGCTTGATTTTTTCAAGCACTTTGTTGCAGAAAGACGTGAGGCACTCGTATATGTGGCTTGGAACCGAACAGCCGAAGCTTATGAGCTGCATTGTCCCGAGCAATGGGCAAATGTTGTTAATGTTGAAGCTGAATATCCAGATGATCCGGAGCGGGATATTGTTCTGATCATGCACTCGCATCATGTGATGCCGGCTGTATTTTCCCGAGTAGATGATCGTAACGATAAGGCGCTTTGCGTCTACGGTGTCTTTGGGTCCTTAGATAAGCCGACAATTGATCACAAATTTCGTGCGGGTTTTAATGGGCAGCATCATTATGTGAACATAGCAGATGTATTTGACGTGGAAATTACCAATTCGGCATGCACGTATCCGCCAGGATGGATAGATCGCGTTCATCAGTATGTATGAAAGAAGGGGGCGTCCGCAATTGCGGAGGTCTCTATTTTCTAATTATGAAGAGGAGGAGATTCCATGCCAGGAATCATTCAATTTAATAAACGTATTAATCTGCAGTTTGTCATTATCGGTTTAGGAGCAAACGGTTCCCATTTTTACAGAGGACTTTGTCAAGATCTTCGAACACACTTGATCGCATACCAAGAAAAAAAGCATAAACGACCGTTTTTCTTGGAACATATTATGTTGGTAGATGGAGACAAGGTTGAAAAAGGGAATCTAGGAAATCAAATTTTTGAACCAGAAGAGGTTGGCCAATATAAGGTACAGGCGCTTGCAGAGCGTTACGGTGAATTTTACAGTATTGAAACATTCCGACGTACGGACTATATTGCCGATGTTTCTGATCTTAGCAGTCTCTTAACGGATCCAAGTAGTGGCGATAGCAATACGATTTTTCTTCCTGTGCTTATAGGCATGGTGGACAATCATGCGACAAGGCAGATTATGGATGCCTATTTCCGTTCTGAGGAAACACAGACACTCTTGTATATCGATGCTGGTGTTCATGGCGTTACACTTGATAGGTGGAACGATGCTAAGCCAGAGACAGGCAATGGCGGTCAAATCGTGGTTGGACTAAAGTACAACGGAAAGATCATTTTAGAGCCAGCTGGCAGCCTATATCCTGAAATTTTAACGGATACGGAGTCTAGGATTCCAGGTTGCGGTGAAGCAATCAAATCTGCACCCCAACGCTGCGCAACCAATAAAATGGCTGCACAACTCGCAAACAATATTATAAACACCTTGCTTACAGAGAAGGCGATCCTTGTTCATCAGTCCCTTTTCGACGCTCGTTTATCTGGGGTCAGACCTGAATTTGTAGGCATGGGTCAGCAAGAATTGTTTGAGGAAGCCATGAAAGATAGCGCATCTTGTAAACAAACTGCCGACAAGCCAAGCTTGCCAAAGCGACTTGTAAGTCAGGGTGAAGGATCTAATCCCGATCCTGTTGAGGACGAGCTTGATGAGGATGAAGATGAGTATGATGAAGACGATCTAGAGGATGACGACTTGGACGATGACGATGAGGAGGAAAACCTATGACGGCGATTCCTGCAAGCTGGTTGTCACGCCAGGAACGAGTAGAGGTTGTAAAATGTCCTGTAACAACCAAGCCAAAGATATGGCACTCTTCGTCCTATCGAGCTAAATGTCAAGATGGTAGTCTCGTACTTATCGAACGCAAGGATATTCTCTTGGAAGAGGAGGAAGTGCTAATTGATGAATTAGCACGAATTTTAAAGACCTATAACAATCCGCAACGCTCCGATCGGTACAGTCTCATTCTGAGACAGCTAATGAAGAATGAAGTACCATTCTATCGGCCGTTAGAGCAGAGACTGTCCGAGTCAAAATCCAACCAATTGTTACTTAGTATGATGTAGTTGGAACTAGGAGGAGAAATATAACATGTATTCAGTGATACATTGTTTTTGCTGTGGTGACAAATTGATCATTAAAGGAAAATTCCGTGATCAATTGTGCAAAGATTGTGAAGTCTGGGTTAATAAAAATAATAAGTAGACTCTAGATGATGACGATTAATGTCTATAATTAAAGGGTTAAAGTTTCAGTCGATATGTCCAATCAGGATGTATCGACTTTTTTTTGTTTTGACAAAAATCTATGTACCCATTCTATGGAACCGTACTAGGGATATCCCGGGCATGCTATCTTTCACCTCAATCACACTCTATCATCACAAATCCCTATTACTTACATGATTTAGGGAAATAAGTTATGATGATTCGGAATACGTATTATATCATCAAAGCGAGGTGTGGAGCATGGAAAATCAGGTTTCGAAATCATCAGAAATTCGTAGGCTTTACGACTTGGGAGTGCCGGTTGCTGAGATTGCAAGAGAATTGGGGATTCGGTATCAATTCGCTTATAACATTACAAACAAATACAAAAGTGGGGGAGTTCTAAAAGTAAAAAAAAGCACAGATGGGAAGAGTGTCGTGAACGCATCCCGCAAAGAAAAGAAGATTGGCACGCGAATGTTTTCCAGAATGAACTACCAGGTTGTGCGTGGCATGATGGAATTAATTACAACCCAAGACTTATCCTATGCAGACTGGTCAAGCATTAAAGAGTTTTTCGGTCATCGCTGCGCCTATTGTGGGGTATTGGATACCGGTGACACTCGCAATGGATTGGTCGCGGATCATCTGATCCCAGCCTCAAACAACGGTGATTATATGATTGGAAACGTGGTTCCAGCTTGCCACGATTGCAATGATCGTAGAGGGAAGAAGCCTTGGGAACCGTGGTTGCGTCAATTTTATCCAGTTGATGCGGAGACAAGGGTTAAAAGTATATTACGTTATTTGCAGAAATATCCATACACTCGTAATGAAAGGCCTGAGGAACGATTATCCAAAGCGGACCTGCAAGAGTACGAATCCATTATGAGTGAATGGGGACTCTTATGGCAACGGGCAAGAGTTCTGCGTGACCGAATAACCAGCTCTCAGGTCTAATCTTCCTCTGTCCTTTTTTATTTCCAAAATATTCATCATATGCTATGATCAATACAAGAAACGATCTTTATTTTACGCAAGTCTGAAGCCCTAGTGGCAGAATCTATCAAGGCCGAGGTATGCCCTCACCTAAAAGGATTCTCCACTCAGGGCTTCTTTTGCGTGGAATTGAGTCGTTTACTTTTATGTTTATGGAGGTTTTTGCGATGCAGGAACAACATATCGTGCTGGATATGACTTTAGAGAAGGAGAAAATGCTTTTAGCGGAGTCGGAAAGATTCAGGAGGCAGTTGATTGCTGAGGGCATTGTGAATAAGTCGATAGAATATGAGTTATCACTTTGCCGAGATATTCAAAAGGGTGTCCTCGAATCTGTATTCATGGTCGATCGGTTATGGAAACTTGAATTTTGCTCTGACCAGAAGTTGCAGAGTATAAGCGGTTTTGAAGATGAGCATGCCTATAAACAAATATTTACCAATGGGCTCATCGATGCCGTTTTTCATGTCAGGGATGATGGTTCAACAAAGTTTTTGTTCATCAAAGAATCGAATATGAATGAGATGACGATTGATCAATTGAACAGAGAAGGATTTCGGCTTCGGCAGGATATTGCTGATAGTTACGCCGAATTACATGAGGGATGGGAAACTATTTTTCAGAGCGGAGATGTATTCTCGCGTTTTTATCGACGTACCGAACATCTGTTCATGTATATTGGTCCGTACATCCCTAGTGATGTAGAACGACTAAAGTATGAACGATTTATGCTATCTGCTAACCTTTTGGAAAGCGATTGTCCTCGTGAGGATATGTGTTTCGGTTCTTTGGCAAAGTATGTTTGGACAATTAGTCAAGATTTCCTTGAGTTGGCCAGGCAAAAAGAAGCCACAATCTATACTGTCTTTGAAGGTCACCGAACATTTAGAATAAGAAAGGGATTTTGGATTAATCAATCAAGGGGCTATTTAATGGCAAAAGAGCAAGTAGACATTGGGGAAGGCTTCTTGGTTCATGAACCAGAAGTTTAAATTCCATAACTATTACTTTTATTGCGGTGTGGTTCATTGAAATTATGTGATTGAAAAGTGAGGTTGAACTATGTCAGAAGGAAGTATTCAAGCGGATATAAAAGCAAATTATCATGCGTACTTATCAGAGATAAAAGATGACCTAGATCCAATTCTGAAACAGTTACGCAAGAAGGATGAATTATCTGAAAAGTGGAGAGGGAAGGCATTCTTTGGTCCGATTACACAGTTCTTCTCTGCTGCCGGTAAATTAAAGTTTCTTGCGAAAGCGGGTTCTTGGCCATTCGTGAGCTCAGCAATAACATCAATTGGATTATATGTTGCTAATGTACCAAAGTGGCTCCTTTATTCTGGTGCTGGTGGGGCTTTGCTTATTGCAATCGTTATTACGTATATGGTTTTTGTCTCGAAATACGTATCGAAAATGACACGGCTGGGAAGTCCAGAATTTCATTTAGGGGCTTTTAAAGAGAAAAAGCCGGCAGATTTCAAACTCTGGAGTACATTGTTAAACCGTGATGACTTTACCTTTAATGGACTTTACGACTACATAGGGAGCGTATTTTCCCAGGATCGAGAGCATGCTGAAAGCGTCGAAGCAGTAACGAATTACTTCAGGGGGATTACCGAACAGCAGCGTAATGATTACCGCGAAACTGCTGAGAGATATGAGCTGAAAATCGCAGAGTATCATAACGTCGTAGGTATCTTGGATGAGGATATTGAACGTCTTGAGACAGCGATAGAATATCTTGTCTCGCTTATAAAAAACGTCAATGTTTGTCTATACCGGCAGTCCAATGAAGTTCTTACGCTTGGAGATCTCGATTTTTTTGCAGGTTTTACTCTTTACGAGCAGAGAGAGAGACTGCTTGTAAAAATTGCGGACAAAGGAACAACTGGTTCCTCGCCTCAAACTCTTAATTTAGATGATGAAGATTTGAACGATTATGCTGCGGTAGTTGTGGCAAAGAATAATTTAGACGCGCCTTATTACAATAATCCGTATCCTGGTCGGAGCGTAGTCGCGTATCGGATGCGCATAGGTACAAAGGTTTGGGTGTGGAACTTCCACTTCGATGATTCAGATGAAAAAGCCTTGTCTATGACTTTATCTAGTGATATTATTGAGATAAATGAGATATATAGACTTTTTCATGCCCTATGTCTTATGATTGATAGGGATCGTGAATTCAGAACGGAGGCCCCGCATGTTAACAGAAGCGAAAATATTCAAGGTTGATACTCACCTTACACAACGTGAGATTAATGCGAACCGACGCAAACATCGGGAGCATATCCTCAAGCAGCTTGAGCAACGAATTGAAAAGATTGATTCAGATGATCATAAATTAAAAGAGAAAGCACTGGGATAATCCAGTGCTTTTTTTATGTATAAATTCATATGCTCCTTGGTAAGGATAGGAATAGTTCTGGCCAGGAGGGCAAATATGAAGAAGAATGTACTTTCGTTTATAAAGAAGCCGCAAAAGGTAGAATTGAAATCAATAGAGCAGTTGATGAAGGAACGCAAGGCGAAGCGAGCTGAATTGCTTCGGAAACTGGATGAAAGACCGAATCGTCTTAAGTAATCTCGATGTACAATATCTTCCAAATGGAGGGTTGTAGTGGTATAATCATCTTTAAGATGCTCTGATCGGCTGCGTATGGTTGTGCCTATTGTAGATGCTCTACTGTTATGAAGAGCAGCAAGAAGGGAATCTGTCGACCTAGAAAGATTATTTCAATATTGATACGTATCTGCCGTCGTTCTGCGACGGCTTTTATATTTTCTTTAGATCATTGTAAGGGGGGGATTTATATATCACGAACGAATCCATTCATGTTGCAAGCACAAGAGCGTGAGAACCGGGTAACTGAGATAATGGTTCATATCCTTGAAGAAACCGCTCTCGCTTCTCGATTTGCTGATTTTATTTGGAAAGATCAATTACTTTCTAATGAACCGGTTATAATGGGGCTGGAGTGTGAAAAGCTCCCTTTCGATGTGGATCATGCGATAGTTATTGGATTAAGTAGAGACGCAATACCATATCCCTCCACATCGAAGAAAACAGGTGGAAGACCCGATGCCTATTTCTGTTTCAGAGAAATCAAAAAAGTTATACTTCTGGAAGTGAAAATAGCTGCAAATCCTCTGGAGGAGGACCAACTTGAGCGTCACTATGGGATATGTAATGCATCAAATAGAGAAAACTACGAAACCATAACTTGGGATGAAGTTTTATCCTTTTTCCGGGAGCAAATGAGTATGACGGAAGAAGGGAGCAAGAACCAATATCTCCTGAAAAATTTCCTGGAATTCGCTAGATTGGAATCGCTCGGTATAGAAGCTGATCATGAATCTTTTTTTGCTAGATTTGGTAGGAAAGAAGAGATCGTTAAATGCATACATAATCATTTTATTTCCAAAGGGTTCATTCCTGGATTTTACAAAATAGCGGATCCACGAACTATGGAATATCGAAAAATGGGAACAAACTCAAGTTATGCTGCAATCGACCTTATACATAATAGAATCATCTATAAATTTAGGAAACCTAAATACAAAGAAGAAATGGAAAGACGCATTAAGACTTATTTTGGTAGTAATTACATAGGTACACATTTTGATAACCCGACACAGGCAAATGTTCCAATAGATATGATAACTGTAGACAATGTACAGGATGCTATCGATCTATTTAATATAAGTAATTCTTATCGTACCTCGAGGGAGAAGAGAGGGGGGGGATAGTAGTCCAGCGACTGTGAAAAGATATGAAATGAATTATTTCAACGAAATCTAATTGTACAATATCTTCCAAATGGGTGTGTATTATGATATAATCCTCATATAAATGTGTATGACCTTGTTGCAAGCCGAAAGCCCTATGTGGCGGAATTTTGTGTGTTAGCCTTATTTTTCATGGCTATCATCCAAGTCCAGCTATATAGGGTTTTTTTGTGTTTGCTGGCTTGCACATCTATGAAAACGAAGGAGGGATCCCAAATAGGGACGCATATGAGACAATTACAGGATTTGCTTGATGTAGTGAAAGAACAAGGTATTTCAGAGGATACGGTATGTATCCAGGCTTCAGAAGACCATACCCGCTTCTCTGTTATAGGACATCTGTTAGTTCTATTAGGTATGGGAACAAGCGAATTAATGCAGCTAACTGGTAGTGTAAGTGAGATGCTTACTAATCCTCGAAACAAGTATGAAGTCAAGGCAATGTGGCTGTTACTTGAAGCCGGCTATTCCATGTTGGACCTACGGCAATTTGAACGATCGGGGAAGAATGGAATCGATAGGGTTATGGCAGATATCTACGCACTCATTGATGAATCCATGAACATTAATGCTGTGAGAACGAGTGAGTATGGATTGCTCATCCGAAAGATGGTTCAGTCTCGTAGAAAGGGCGTACCAGATGAACAGATGACCAGACTTAATGCAGGTAATTTTCCAGTGAATATTTTCCTCGAGTCAATGGGTAGGTCGGAAGAGAATCTGAATAGCGATGTCGACTTTGTACTTACGTGCGGTATTATCGAGGATCCTGAGGACCAGCTAGTATGTGAAGGCAGTTTCAGATAATAAGTGCATATATGAAAAAGGGGGTTGTCGCGAATGAAGTTTTGCCTTTATGAAGCCAAAAATGAACGGATCGTACACGTAGAAGATGATATCATGGCTGTTATTTCGGCGAGAAATACCCTAGGGTACTCTAAGGATATATCGGTTCTTCCTTTGATAGTGAAGAATGAATACGATGCGTTTCCCGCTTCATATCGCGGTGAGGTTGGCGGTCGATTTTATTTATTGTACGAGGTGCCAGGTGCATTAGAGAAGAGATATGATACGGTTATTGTCGTAGAGCGTTATGAGGATGCTGTTAAGGAAAAGCAATATCATATAGGGATAAAAGGTGCCTAAATTTAGGCGCTTTTTTCTTTTAGGGAGGGTTTCTAACATACATGGAATTCAAGGATGAACTCCGTTTAACTGGTCAGCAAAAGCAAAGGATTTACAAGAAATTTTTGAAAGTCGTCAAAGCACGTGATTCCCATTTGATTGATAAGGCACTATATGATTTTCTGCATATACGTAGCGGTTTTATTGCACATTACAATATCCATGGATTCCGTGAGTATTATGAGAATCTCTCAGGAATGATCGATCTGCTTGAAGAGTTACTCCGGCATCATTACGAGTGGGGCGTCGGTTCTTACACTGACATCGGTAATGCGTTAAAGGCAATCGCACGTGAGATGTTGCCAGTCGTTCGAGCCGAAGCAGAAGAAGAGAAGAGACAACAGGAACTCGCAACACTGCAGAAACTTGCAACTAAACATGGCTATCATGTGGGGACAGCAGCGGAACAGTTGTCTTCTTCTGACCGAGAATTTCAACTTATTATGAGTTCTTCAGAGCAGAGTAAGAAACGAAAGAGAGATGTGCATTGCGAAGGGCAACTACTCTTGTTGGTTTGATTCAATTTAAGTTTATATATATGAATATTGACAAGGGAATGTTTACTCATTCCCTTCTTTGTATTTAGGAGGAATAGGTACAAATATGATAGAATAGGGAAATATAGGAAGCTGGATTAATTATCTTTTATTTTTTATTTTAGTTTTAAGTAGTCTTAATATAAACAAGTAGAGGTGGTTTCTATTGATGCGCGATCAAGATAAAAAGGGATCTACAGGTTCTACAGGCGTATTACATGGCGACATGGGAGAACTTTTACAGAGATCGCATCAGACAAACTACATATCGAAATTGCAGTCAACATACGGTAATCGTTTTGTGACTCAATTGATGAGAACAAGTTCGAACATACCTGGAGCAGGAGATCAAAAGATTCAGCGAGGATTTAAGACCGATGCATCGAAGAGTAAGACTAAAAAGTTGAAAGATGAAGCCAGAAAGAACGGGAATGAAAAAATGGTACATTCACAACACCATATCATTCCGCGAGAAAAGATGGCGAAGATCGCTAAATATGCCAAAGATGACAATTATGACATAGTTAAAAATGATAACAAAGATAACAAAGATAACAAAGATAACAAAGATAACAAAGGCAAGAAAGGTAAAAAAGGTAACACAAAAAAAAAATCAGAAGATTCAGAACCAAAAAAATTTGAAAAAATAGTGAAAGAGCTTTACAAAGATTTATTGAATTTAGAGAAATCTGAAGCCGACACTTCGAGTGCAATGGAGAATTTGCCTTTTAATTTGACACCGGGACCGGATCCAGCGAATTATCTAAATAATCCCGGTGCTGCATATGACCCTCAGACCAAGAAAATCGAAAAAGCAGATAATGAGATCGAGGCAGATTTTGGATTTTCATCGAAGCAACTTGCTGATCTGGAATACGATTACCGCGAGGATACAGGGATAAGTGAAGCTCTCCTTGGTATATTAAATCTAGTTAACACAACAGGGCAAAGGGACGACGCGTTTTGGGTTGAGATGAGTGAGAAATTTAGTGAACTAGGAAAAGCCGCTTCAATTGAATTCGATGCTGATGAATGGACGAAAAACGGAGATGAGGAAAAATACACACGTAAACGCTCAGGGTTGAATATAACAAAAGATAATAATAATGTACTTAGAGGGTTGCTGCAGAGAGAAGAAGCACCTGATGAAGTGATTGATATTGAGATCCCAAACATAAATGGGATCAAATTTGATATTGAGCCGATTGAATTCAAACATATCCTGGAGCGTCACTGCCTTCAATATTTCCAAGGTGAAGTAAAAGGGGAGAATTCTTTTTTCCCAATTCATATGAAGGCGGATCAAATTAAAGATTTAGTCACAAGGCAAGTACAAGAGAAGATTGGTCCGTATATAGCATCATTTAAAAAAGAACTTGATAGCGAACTCGACTCCTACGGTTATAAGGAACATAGTATAGTTGGTAAAGACATTAGACTTACGTTCTCAGATGGTGAAAGCTATATTTACTTCTATGAGATTAAATTGAGTGTAGATCCAGAGAATGATGATATTGAAGGTTATGCAAAGATTATGACCTATGCTCCTGAAGGTCCGAATTCGATTCATATACCTACACAGGTACTGGAAGAGGCTTGGAGTACAGAAAATGAATCTCAGTCCGAAATCACTAACTGATAACGGCAATTTTGTGAATTGGATAAAAGAGGAGTGAAGCAGTTTCTTTGACAGAGGTATAAGTGTAAATCTACCATTTCGAATTATTGTATTGGATACTAAATAAAAACGACTGATTGTATGTTTCATATCCTACGTAAATGTGGTATATTTAACTTATAAATTTGTATTACCTTACGTGAAGTCTAATGCCCTAGCGGCGGAATTTATGAGAACAGGTGTAGTCTGCTTGTTTCCAATGATTCCTGCTGCCGGGGCTTTTTGCTTTTTGCGTAGGAAAACTTATATGAGGAGGAGATTATTTTGAATCTAAAGTGTACTTGTCGTCGCAGAAGTAGGTAAACGTAATGTTATCTATATACTACAGTGAACCTAAGTCCATATTGTATGAACAAGGAGCGGGTATTATATCGGCTCTATTTTTTTATGTCCAGGAGGAATGCTAGATGGCAGAACGCTTGATTGAGACTAAATGTGAGAAGTGCGGAAACACTGTTACCATCGACTTGGAGAACGCTACATTCGATGAAGCCATGAAATGGGCTGCTGAGATTGACAAGAAAGCAATGTCTTGTCCTAGTGGATATCATGTTGAAGTTAGCGGATGGCGAAAATGGTGGAATCTAGACAAGATTATTGCCAAATCGTTCACCGCAGACGAGAAAAAAACTGCCAATCTGGTCGTAAGTAAGCTTAGGATCACGGTTGGAAAAAGCACCTTTCATTTTTTTAATTCTGAAGGTGCCTGTAAGTTTTTATCTGGGTATGCAGATGGATTGAAGCAGCAGAATCGTCCCCTTAATGTCATTGTAAAGTTGGAGAAGCTTAACCATAGCGGAAACATACTACAATCCATTGAGGAAACGATTAGCGATCTTCTTACGCCAGGACTTATCATCGGTTAATCAATATATCTTTGCTTTAACTCCTAGGTGGGAGTATTTTATGCCCCCCACCTATTGGAGGAGGGGCAAGGAGGATGTTATTTATGTGGGAAAAGTTAACCCAAATGTTTCGGTTTCTATTTATTGAGTTGGAAGAAGAGGAAACTGAGCTTTTAAATTATCGTCGCAGTAGGTTTATCATCATGGACGATGAATTAGAATTTAACGTATAAGGGTTCGTGAGCCGTGGCGTTTGTCGTCCATGGCTCTTTATGTTTAATAGGGGGTAGATTGTCTTGATCGACTATAAAGCTGAGGCGAGCAGGCGAGTCCGTAGTTTTTTAAAGAAGGCGCGGCGCCGGCAATATATTCAAACGGTAACTGGATCGCGGAGTCAGGTCATACGTCTGCACGATGATAACTTGTGGCTGAATCCGAAAAGAGCGAGTTCACCAAACCAAATTTCGTGGAAGCGATTGGTGAAGGCAGCGGCGTATGTCTACTATACGCGAACTTGTGTAATCAAAGATGTGGAACGCTTCTGTAGAATGAGCTCCGCACTTTTTGGTTGCTTAGTCGAAATGTTCTCGGACATTTCACGGGTTACTGAAACCAGAACAGGCTTACATAGACTGACTATTTTAGGGATTCGTGTTTGGCTCTCCGGAACGGAATCGCATCCAAGGGACCTTGCTTTAGCTGCTTCACGCGGCGCGCGGTGGGCTATGTTCAACTATTTATACCTGCGAAAACAAAGTAATAGTAATTGGCGAAGGTATAAGGCGGAAAACGGAATCGAAAAGCTCTTCATAGATAGCGGAGGCTTTCAGTTGATGAATCAGTTTAGTTTTGCCAAGGTGAGGGCATGGGAGTTGCGGGACTGCCCGATCGATATCGAGGAGTATGCTGCTTTCTTAAAACTTTATCAAAAAGAATTCTTTACATGGTCGAATCTCGATGTCCGTGGAAATGATGCGTTATCTACAGCACATTTTGAATTTCTTTGTGATGAAGGTGTATGCCCGATGCCAATTTGGCACATTGACTCATCACCGTTCTCTTATCTGGAGGAAATTCTGACAAAGGTGGATCCTCCTTGTGTTGGTATAGGTGGAATCTTAACCATTAGTTCGTGGAAAAAAAGGTACGAGTTGTTAAGTGAAGTTTTCGATCGATATCCGGATATATCTTTTCATGGATTCGGTGTGTGTGATCAAAACTTGCTTAGGTTTCCATGGCATAGCGTGGACCTAACTGCGGCAATCGTTGCACCACGGAGGTTTGGTAAGATGATGACCTATCAAGGCCAAGTTTCAAAGGACCCGAACTGGGATTCCTCTCGTGCGATACGCGAAAGTTTAGATTTCGTCGTGAGGCTGGAAACCAATTATTATGGCGAGTTTCAAGGTCAATTATTTGATTAAATATGAGCGCAAGCGCGCAGTAGAGGGATACGATTATGTGGCATCTAGAAATACCTGCTGCCTATTTAATGTTAGGTGGTGTGGCTTTTATCATCTTGCTTCCTTTAGTAGTCGCAGGACTAATTAGTCGGCACTTTCGTAGGGTTGGCATACACTCAGATATGGAGTCTACCATTGCTGATCTTGAATTGCGATTGTCTTGGTATAGGGATAAGAGTAATACTTCTCAAGTTTCGACTATCCTAAAACCTGATAAACACAGATCGACCGAAGAAGTTAGAAAGACTGATGTTTCTAAGCCTTTGGTAGGTGAAGAAGAAGTTGCCGAACAACAGGTATTTCGAATTACAACTACTCTTAAACCTGAAATACAAAAAACGACTGAAGACGTTGAAAAGATTGAATTACCGGAGTCTTTGATTAGTCAGGTTGAGGTTAATGAACCAATATTAACCGTACAAGCCGAAGCAATCACTGTAAGCGTAGATTCCAACGAATTTGCAAGTAACATAACAAGTGAAATTCAAGGCCAGAACGAGCAATCCTATCTTGATGCACTTTCCGAAAACCAAGTGAAAGAACATGAGAATATGGAGCAGAATCAACTTGAATTCGATATTGATGAGCAAAACACGAGTACAGGATCTATACATTTCACGCCTCCCAAAATTACCGAGATGCAGTTTGCAGCTGGAGCAAACCCAGAATTTTTGAAGAAGCTTGGCATTTTTACACATTCGAATGAAGTGCAGCTTCCGGATAATGTAATACGTTTTCCAATGGTTGCGTCAACACCAGAAGAAACACTGGAGCAAGCGGAGTTTGATTTACATTTGGAAGATGTCAGCAGCGATCAAAAAAAGGGTATGCATTGGGGTCATTACCGAATCGCTGAACGATACGATGAAGGACTCGCAAGTTGCATAAATATTGAATCCGGTGATCGAGGTGTGTTCGATCATAGTACACTAGCAAAAATCGATTCGAATGAGATCTTTACTGCGATAGTGCACTATAAGAACAATTCTCGTTATGTCTTGGGTCTATGGCCGGGACAGCATGATATTTCACGTAGATACGAAGAATACCAAGAAGCTATGGGAGGGTGAGCGACCGCTTGCCTTTCCTCTTTTCAAATGATAGCTTTGAAGGAATCATCCTCTAGGACTAAAGTCTACCCTTAATAGGTATGAAGTCTTGACAGGTGTCATTTGGAAATATATAGTGATCTCATAGTCGTATGTGTGTATTGTGAATACATAGAGAAAATTTTTCTTGTAGAAAAATGACATATATAAGGATGTGTATTTTGATGTTTAATCATTTTTTCTTTCTGTCGAGTAGCGATGCTGCAATTAATGAAACCGTAGAGCATTATGTATTGCTCTCGTTATCCATCGCCCAAAAGTGGGGGGTAATCGCCACTGTAATGGCTGCCATTATGCTATGGGGTATGGGAAATATTTTTAAAGTACGAAAAAACGTGAAAATGAAGCAAACATTCAATTTCTGGTCAATCGGTATGTCTTTCTTAGCCGTTGTGTTCACAATCGCACCCTATTTCTTAATGCATTTTATGGAGTCGAAATAATAGAAGGGGAGAGGTGTTGAGGTATGGGTGTTGTCATAGATTTGATAGAGAGACGGAAACGACAACAAGAATCTGAATCAGTAACTGTAGCGGAGCCAGCATGGAGCAAGAACAATGATAGATCGGAAGTTGATACATTTCATGAATATGTTTTGAACTCTGAAGTTTGGTTAAATGACGGGCACTGGGAGACGATCTATGAGGGATATCCATACCTTCCTCCTGCAGCTCCGCCACGGAAAGATGCCATATGGTATGTAGGGGGCGAACATAAGCATTTTGGCGTATGGTTGCTGAACCAGAGCGACAATCCCGTTGAAAAAGTGGACGGTCATTTTGGTTGGAACCCGCTCGTTAGAAAATCGGTAGCACCTCCAATTGAACCCGTTAATATCAGTGATGTTTCAAAACGCAAGAATATAGCATGGATAGTTAATGAGAACGGGTATGGCCAGTATGGAATAATCATGGATAATGGTTATTTATGGGTACCTGCTCCTAAACCGGAAGCATGGATTACCCCAGTATAATAGGAGTGTGTTACCTTTTACACTAAGTTATCAAAGGAGGAATATCTGATGTTAACTGCGCTGCTTCCAAACGGAAAAATTATTCATGCTTCGGAATATTTGGATGAGAAGCATGGTTATTCGCTCTATTGTATAGATCCTCAATGCAAGGCGCCGGTCATATTTGTCGGCGCTTCTCCTTCGTCTGAAACGAAAAGAGCAGCCTATTTTAAAACGGTTGGCAAAGATGTTGATAGCAAACACACGGAGAGATGCGGATTTTATGAACCTCTTGACATAGTTGAGGCAATTCAGAAGACTGCTCTTTATCAGAAACAGATTCTGGAATCTGAAGGCGTTCCGAAACAAATCATTAATCTGAATTTGAAAAGGCTTGATCCGGACTACGTTCCGAAAGAGCCGATTGATCGAAAAGAAAAGAAAGAAGAAAAAGAAGATAAGGTGAAAGTGAAGGACGATAAAGAGGCGCTAGGTAGCATAGGTTCACTTAAAAGCATAGTGAAGTTGATGATATCGTATGAACCGGACATCTTAGCTACTATTTATTTTAATGTTGGGGGAGGAAGGAAGTTTCCACTGTCTGATGTGGTTATGAGTCCCGATCGAGCCTACGATCTACTATGGCAAGACATGGCGATCCCACGTATGCAGTATTTCGTATATGGCAGGGTTAGTGAAGTTACAGCTTTAGAAAAGGTAACCATGATTGATATGGATATTGAGGATGAAGAGAAGCCATTTACAATCGTCATATTCGCGGATTACTATAAGCATTTTTCATATAACAAGAATGATCTCATTGGTAAGGAGTTCCTAGTATTTGGAGATCTGAGAAAGAATACGTTCAAAGACATAAATAAGGCACAAATTGTTATCAAGTCTTCAGATTATCTTGAGCCGATCAGAACGAAGAAACGCAATCTGTGAGTTGTAACATGAAATGTCGGTGATTGGAACATTAAATGTCGTTGAATTTGATGTGACGTAGCTCGTACCTTGTTGGTATGTGAGTAAAGCACTATGTATATTAGGGGGAACGAAATATTGTTAAATATCTTTGATTCAAGTTTTCTCTCATCGCCAATATTGGTTGGGGTTATTGTTGTCTTAGCTTTGGGGTTCCTTGCCTGGAAAGTTATTTCAAGAACATTCCGCAAGGTCCTAAGTGTTATTTTTGCAGTTGCAACTATTATTAAGTTCATTAATGTATTTGCAATCTTTCAAAATTAACTAACAATTGTTAGCTTAGTGAAATGTATATTACCTTAAATAATAAAAGTTCTTTAGAAACGGAAGAATCTCGTGTTACGACTACTTGAATTTAATGACAGTAATTCTTGTAATCACTTTGTGTTATTTAATACGCTTTAGAAGGAATGGTAGTAGGTTTAACGAATATTACAGTATCAACCCTGTTATGAAAGGTGTTTTAGCATGAACTTTTGTCATGAATGTGGTGTGAAATTAGAAAATGAACCTAATTACTGTCCTGCTTGTGGAAAAGCACTTAAACAGCAAACAGCACAGATGCATCAAACATCCACTTTTGGTGAAGAGGGAGATTCCACTGTAAAGACTAATAACTCACCACATTGGAAAGGGTTAGGTTTGTTCCTTTTAAGTTGGATAGTTGGAGGTTTAGTGCTTAGCTTTATAATTGCTCTGCTCGGTCTTGGTGGTGCAACCGAAAGCATCGGGCCTGTTGTATGTTTCATATTAGGTATCTACTTGTGGTGGACTTATGTTTCAGACTATCGAGCAAAAGAGAAAAAGATGATAGATAGCTAATGTTCGAGCAATAATGTGAGGACGACCATACGAGAGTAGGATAGGGCAGATTGAGATGAAGAATTATTTAGGTGTCCTTGTAGTGGGAGCAGTTCTAATTGCGCTATTCAGCCTTCTTGTGTATCCAACATTGTATTGATATGAACATACTTCAGGTTTTTCAGGTACTGGGTCATATATTGTAAAAATCAAATGGCTGAATGGCATACCGAAATATTAGTCTTACAGAACGGAGACCGACCTGTGCCTTTCGTTGGTAAAAATTCCTCATTGTATTGGTAGAGACGGCTGACCATTCGTGGTTGGTCTTTTTTTAGAATATTTGGGAACAAAAATTCTAATTATGAATTAAATTGGTAGTCCTGATTTCTAAAACAGAAATCGAGGGCTTTTTGTGGTGTATCACTTGAAAATGGTAGAGAAGTACGTTAGAATAAAGTTAGTTTTTCAGGTGATTAAGTTACACCATTTCCACTTTTTGTGGCAAGTTTACCTCCCTATGGGCTGGCATTTATGGCGACGGATCTTTTTCTTATTGAAAATCATCTATCGGAAAGTAAAGAAGTTGTACCTATGCGCAAGGAAATACCATTTTTAACATTATGTACAAAGAATCATTTTCTACTTATTTACAAAGTATTTTTACCCAACCCTATCATCAATGTATTTTTACAAATTCCTATCTTCAAAGTACTTTGCCTAACCTATTTTTCAAAGTAGCTACGCATATCTGTACAATTGTGGTTAATTTTCTTTGAATTAATCTCATATCTCGCAAGCGACCATCTATCCGTGTTAATTCACCGATAAATGGTCTTTTTTTATTTTCAGTGGACTTTATTGATCGAATAGGTAAATGTTACAGTTCCTGTCATGCCACCGCAGGACCTAAAGATCCAGTCTAGTACATTATTTTCTTCATTCTGCTATTCTTCCCCAATAATAGGTACAAGAACCTCTCTAAGAATTCGCTCATAAGTTAAAAATCTGTCTTTCTGAGATTCATCAATAACTATTGCTTTGCATGATAAATTTGATAGACTCAATCCTCGTAGAAGCAGCGTATCTTTTTTAATAAAACTTTGAGTAAGTTTGTTACCATTTTTAGGATTAGATGTGCAAAACAGTTTTAATGCAGAAGTTTGGATGGAAGCTTCGCAATGTTCTATCAAACGTTTCCTTAAGGTAACATTCGTACCTTGAGCTTTACCAATATAGAGTACGATTTCTACTTCATTATCTAAATAAGCAGGATTGAAATCCCTTTCCCATTGTGGATTCACCCTTGGAAGAAGAAAATTTATTAGTTTACCTGAAGAAGTCTTAATTGGATTGGGAGATTCGGCATTATTAGTTTCGAACTGCATATGAAGAGAGATTCTCTCGTTCCATTTTGCAATCAACAAGTTTGGATCACATGTCGCTGACCAAATATAAAGACCTCTTGAATCTGGATAATCTACTAATACTGATTCGATATCGCTTTTGGAAGTTACGGCAAACTTTATTGATGATGTAATCAAATCGTCTACAATCGGTTGAAGACGACGTTTATAACTATCTAATGTTTCTTGATTAATTTCCACTGTCATGGTTATCCCCCCATAGATAATACTTGTATAGATTAAGAAAGTTTCAAGTTTCATAGCAACGGTGGTAATTACAAGAAGTCATTTTATCAGCAGTTAAAAGCGGCCTCAAATAGAATAAAAAAAGGTTGTAATTTAAGATTTCTAATGCAAGGTCTAGGGAATGACCGCAAAAAAGGGGAAGATCGGTACGAAACCTTCCCTTATACCTTATAC
>NZ_JBFUHL010000026.1:0-75108 GCF_056402415.1 Paenibacillus sp. P4_A9 | reverse complement strand
TGATAGGTTCGAGGTGGAAGTGCGGCAACGTATGCAGCTGACGAATACTAATCGGTCGAGGGCTTAACCAAAATTCCTAAGAATATTACTTTACGTGAAGTTTCGTATCTAGTTTTCAAGGCGCAAACAAACGCTTTGACTGTTTGGTGATGATGGCGGAGGGGACCCACGCGTTCCCATCTCGAACACGACCGTTAAGCCCTCCAGCGTCGATGGTACTTGAACCGCAGGGTTCTGGGAGAGTAGAACGTTGCCAAGCAGTATAGGGATCTTTTGGCGGAGCCAAAAGTCTCTCAGCTCTGTAAGAGTCTTTCTGGATTTTTTCCAGAAAGACTCTTTTTTTTGTATCTCTAAATGTTGCTTTTTTAACCATACTAATCCTACGAGGAGGGATGACGATGAGGACAACAAGCAGCATGAGATGGATCAATAGGGTATGTCTTTGTTCGTTAGTAACGCTGATGATGAATGGTTGCTCAACCAAAATCGATGAAGTGAAGGAGGACACAAATCCACTTCACTCCTTAAGTCATGTAGGAAGCATTGGGCATGCGTCCAATCAGGAACCGAAGAAGATGCCGGTCGTTGCGGCAACGCCTTCTTTTCAAAAGCCTGCTAAACCACCGATCGTAAAAGGTATCTACGTTTCCGCCTGGTCCTCCGTAGGCAACAAATTTGAGCAATTAATTGAGCTGGTAGAACGTACGGATTTAAACGCGATGGTGATTGATGTCAAGAACGACTCCGGTCAGGTGACTTATCCCTCAGCAGTTCCTTTGGTCAATGAGATCGGGGCGAATAGCCACGTCATTATACAAGATATTAAAGCGAAACTGCAAAGATTGAAGCAGAAGCATATTTATACGATTGCTAGGCTTGTCGTGTTTAAGGATCCTTATTTAAGTAAGAAAAAAAGTACGTATGCTATGAAAAATAGAGACGGAAGTGTCTGGAAGGACGCGAAGGGAATCTCTTGGGTAGATCCTTTTAAAGGAGACGTATGGGACTATAATATTCAAATCGCGAATGAGGTAGCTACTCTGGGGTTCGATGAGATTCAGTTTGATTATGTGAGGTTCCCGGAGAACGGGCAGAAGGTGGATCGAGAGGTTCTTTTTGATAACCCGCAGAAGCTAAGTAAGGCGCAGGATATCGCAACCTTTCTGCATAAAGCGAAGGAACAGATTGGTGATAAGGCGTATATTTCCGCTGATGTGTTTGGTTTAACAACGTCCTTACCAAATGATATGGGCATTGGGCAAGACTGGGCGATGATCAGCAAGGAGGTTCATTTTATTTCTCCGATGCTGTATCCTTCACACTACACGACCGGGATTTATGGGGTTAAACATCCAGATTTGCAGCCATATGCGATCATCCATCAAGCCATTAACGACGCCAATTGGAAAAATCGTCAGTTAGAACGATCCAATAGTCAGGTCGCACAGATCAGACCCTGGTATCAGGATTTTACGGCCACATGGGTGAAGCCTCATAAGAAGTATGGTGCCCTTGATGTAAAGGAGCAGATTAAGGCGGCGAAGGAGCAAGGGGTTGAGCAGTTTTTGTTATGGAATCCAAGCAGCACATATTCCTATCGTTAACGAAATTGACTTATTCGAGGTGAGGGGGGGCTGCAGGCTCGTCCTTTTCCTTGACACCAAAAATAGGCTTTTGTTAAGATTGCAATCATATACGAATGAATGAGCAGAAGCTTATGAATCAAGCTTTCTTCAGATAGAGGGCTTTAGGGAGGACATGGTACGCTGTGAGAGAAGACAAGTTTGGCAAAGAAGGCTTAACATTTGACGATGTATTGTTAGTGCCGAGAAAGTCTGAAGTGTTCGGTAAGGAGATCGACGTTTCAACGCAACTGGCACCTGGAGTGAAATTAAATATCCCTTTCATTAGCTCCGCTATGGATACCGTGACGGAGTCTGCCCTAGCGATTGCAATGGCCAGAGAAGGCGGTATCGGAATTATTCATAAGAATATGTCCATTGAGCTTCAAGCTGAGCACGTTGACCGTGTGAAAAGGTCAGAAAGCGGCGTTATTACAAACCCGTTCTCATTAACGCCTGAGCATCATGTCTATGACGCAGAAGAGTTGATGGCGAAATACCGCATATCAGGTGTTCCGATAGTGAATGCGGATAACCGTTTGGTTGGTATTTTGACGAACCGTGACTTGCGTTTCGTTCATGACTATTCCATTAAAATCAAAGAAGTGATGACACAGGAAGGGCTTGTGACAGCGCCAGTTGGAACGACGCTACAGCAAGCTGAGGGCATCCTTCAGAAGCATAAGATTGAGAAGCTGCCTTTAGTAGACGAGAATTTTGTTCTAAAAGGGTTAATTACGATTAAAGATATCGAGAAGGCGATTCAATTCCCTAACTCGGCGAAGGATGCACAAGGCCGCTTACTTGTAGGCGCGGCTGTTGGTGTATCTAAAGATGTGTTGGAGAGAGCGGCAGCGCTTGTCACAGCTGGTATTGATGTTATCGTCGTGGATTCCGCGCATGGACATCACATTAATATCGCAGAGACTGTGAAGAAGCTGAGAGCCCAATATCCAGAACTGCCGATTATTGCAGGTAACGTAGCAACAGGTGACGGTACGCGTGATTTGATCAAAGCGGGAGCGTCCATGGTGAAAGTTGGGATCGGTCCTGGATCGATCTGTACAACGCGTGTTATCGCAGGGATTGGTGTGCCGCAGGTTACAGCGATTTATGATTGCGCGCAAGCTGCTGCTGAGTTCGGCGTTCCGATCATCGCAGATGGCGGTATCAAGTACTCTGGTGATGTGGTTAAAGCTATCGCGGCAGGGGCGAGTGCGGTTATGATCGGTAGTCTTTTTGCAGGGACGGATGAGAGTCCGGGTGAGTCTGAGATTTTCCAAGGACGGAAGTTCAAGGTTTATCGCGGAATGGGCTCCTTAGGCGCAATGAAGGAAGGCAGCAAGGATCGTTACTTCCAAGAGAACGAGAGCAAGCTAGTGCCAGAAGGTATTGAGGGTCGTGTGGCTTATAAAGGACCTATGGCAGATACGGTGTATCAACTGGTGGGCGGACTTCGTTCAGGTATGGGGTATTGCGGCGCGTGCAACATTCAAGAACTCATTCATGATACGCAATTCGTACGTATTACGGGTGCAGGATTGAAAGAAAGCCATCCGCACGATATCCAAATTACGAAAGAAGCACCGAATTACTCGATGTAAATTGTCACAATGCGGATAAAATTGGAGGCGTGGGAGTTGAACCCACGTTTTCTTTTTTTTGTCTAATACAGTGTGTTACAATATAACGTGTCATATCGGTTATCCAAACATCATTTAGGGAGAGTGAAATTGTGAGATTTTTACGTTTTACAAAGAAAAAGGTTGCTTTGGTGTTAGGTGTTAGCTTAATTGCTCAATCCTTACTTTTACATATACAACCAACCTATGCAGCATCGCCTTCTCCTTCGGCTACTCCAAAACCTGCTGCGGTGACAACACCTGCGCCTAATGCAGGAACAACGCCTGCACCTGCACTGAATGAACCGCAAGTAGCAGCGAAATCTGCGATCATCATGGAGGCTAGCACCGGGGCAGTATTGTATCAAATGAATGCGGATGAGGCCTTCCCTCCAGCGAGTATGGCGAAGATGATGACGGAGTATTTGGCGATGGAGAGTATCAAAGAGGGCAAATTTAAGTGGGACTCACCCGTGACAGCCAGTAAGAATGCGGCAGATGTCATTGGTTCCGGTCAATTGATTGCCGAGAATGAAACTCTGACGTTCAAAGATATGTTCAATGCGATGTCCATTTATTCCGCGAATGATGCTTCTGTGGCCTTTGCCGAATTACTAGGTGGGACGGAAGAGAATTTTGCGAAAATGATGAATGACAAAGCTAAACAGCTTGGAATGTCCGATAAGGCACATTTTATTAGTGCGACAGGACTTTCACGTGCTGATCTAATCAATCCGCCGGCTTCCATTGAGGGTGAAACCAAGATGACCGCTCGCGATGCGGCGATTCTTGCTTATAATATTTTGAAGGATCATAAAGAAATTCTGGAGTTTACGAAAATTCCATCGTTGAAGCTAAGAGCAACGGACAAGGCTCCTATGATCAACTGGAACTGGATGCTGGAAGGGAATTCCACGAATACGAATTTTAAAAAATATGCATATACAGGTTTGGATGGGTTGAAAACGGGTTCTACGGATGATGCAGGCTACTGCTTCACAGGAACGGCTGAACGTAACGGCATGCGTATGATTACGGTTGTTATGGGCACCAAGACTGAACCAGAACGGTTCAATGAAACGCGTAAGTTGCTGGACTATGGATTTAATAATTTTGAAATGAAACCTTTCTTGAATGCGAAACAACCGATAGATTCTTTGAAAAGTGTGAACATTAAGAAGGGTGTACAATTGGAAGTACCTCTTGTTACGAAAACAGGCCTAACTTTTGTTGCTAGAAAAGGCGCGAAAGACACTGATTTCGTTGTAACAACTGAGTCGGTTGAAGAGAGCAAGCTAGTAGCTCCGATTGCGAAAGGCGATACACTTGGTAAAGTAAAAGTAAGTTACAATGGTCAAGAAAAAACAGTAGAACTAATTGCAGATGGGGATGTTGAAAAAGCTAGTTGGATCCGGTTGCTGTTCCGCTCCATTAAAAACTTCTTCAGCGATATGTTTAAAGGGATTAAAGGCGGCTCTTAGGCCAGAAAATGGGTTGTATATTACCCCTCCTTCATGTAAAATTGTTGTTTAGAAGTTTATTATCGAATCGTGTAGGGAACTACACCGAAATTGCATAGAAGCTATAGGAGGAAATAAAGAATGGAAACAGGAACTTCCCGCGTTAAAACAGGTATGGCCGAAATGCAAAAAGGCGGCGTCATCATGGACGTTATGAACGCCGAGCAAGCTAAAATCGCAGAAGCAGCTGGCGCGTCCGCTGTTATGGCACTTGAGCGTGTACCTGCAGACATTCGTGCTGCTGGTGGCGTATCCCGTATGGCTGACCCAACAATTGTTGAAGATGTGATGAGAGTTGTATCCATTCCAGTCATGGCGAAAGCAAGAATCGGACACTTCGTTGAAGCTAAGATTCTTGAATCCCTAGGCGTTGACTATATCGATGAGAGTGAAGTACTAACACCTGCGGATGAAGTATTCCACATCAATAAACGTGATTTCACCGTGCCTTTCGTATGTGGTTGCCGCGATCTTGGTGAAGCTTTGCGTCGTATTGGTGAAGGTGCATCCATGCTTCGTACCAAAGGTGAGCCAGGAACAGGTAACATCGTTGAAGCAGTACGTCACATGCGTACGATTCAAGGTCAAATTCGTAAAGTTCAAAGCATGTCTTTGGACGAGTTGATGTTCGAAGCCAAAACGCTTGGCGCTCCTTATGAGCTTCTATTGCAAATTCACCAAACAGGTAAATTGCCTGTTGTTAACTTCGCAGCTGGAGGTGTGGCTACACCTGCTGATGCAGCGCTTATGATGCACCTTGGCTCTGACGGTGTATTCGTTGGATCTGGTATTTTCAAATCCGACAGCCCAGAGAAGTTCGCGAAAGCGATCGTTGAAGCGGTAACGCACTACACAGACTACAAAATGATCGCCGAAATCTCCAAAAACCTAGGTGCCCCTATGAAGGGAATCGAAATTTCCAAGCTTCAAGCTTCCGAGCGTATGCAGGAGCGCGGCTGGTAATGACGAAGATTGGGGTTCTCGCGCTGCAAGGCGCGGTAGCGGAGCATATTCGTGGTATTGAAAAGGCGGGCGCGGAAGGTGTCGTTGTCAAACGCACCGAGCAGCTCGCTGAGCTTGATGGCATGATCCTTCCTGGCGGGGAAAGCACGACGATTGGCAAGCTCATGCGTACGTATGGCTTCATCGATGCACTGCGTGATTTCTCCGCGGCAGGCAAGCCGATCTTCGGCACCTGCGCAGGGTTGATTGTCATCGCGAAAGAGATCACCGGACAGCCAGAAGCTCATCTTGAGCTGATGGACATTACGGTGGCTCGCAACGCGTTCGGTCGTCAACGCGAAAGCTTTGAGACAGACTTGCCGATTAAAGGCATTGACGAGAACGTTCGCGCGGTATTCATTCGGGCCCCACTTATCGAAAAGGTGGGACCGGATGTGGATGTTTTGGCCACCTATGACGGCCAGATCGTTGCCGCGCGGCAAGGGCATCTCCTTGCGGCGTCGTTTCACCCAGAGCTGACGGATGATTTCCGTCTGCACAGTTATTTCTTGGACATGGTAAAGCAAAGTCAGGCATAATTAACGGTTCAAGCACCCCGAGTAAGCCGGACTGCCGGTATGGGTGCTTGCTTCCATATACAAACCATTTTGCGCTAACGGAGGAATCTCCTTGTTTGATGTAAAGTTACTTCGAAGTGATTTAGCAGCTGTACAAGCTGCCATGCAAAACCGCGGCAAGCAGATCGAGGAGCTTAATGGTTTCACAGAGTTAGATGTGAAGCGCAGAGAGCTGCTGCAAGAAACTGAGCAATTGAAAAACCGCCGCAATACCGTTTCCCAAGAGGTAGCGGGACGCAAAAGATCCGGTGAAAATGCGGATGAGCTGATTCAAGAAATGAAAGTGGTCGGAGACCGCATTAAAGAGCTGGATGACGAGATTCGGATTTTGGACGAGTCGTTACAACAAGTTCTTCTCTCCATCCCGAATATGCCGCATGCTAGCGTCCCTGTGGGCCGTACAGAGGAAGAGAACGTGGAAGTCCGCCGCATCGGTGACATTCCATCGTTCGATTTCGAAGTGAAGCCGCATTGGGAAGTGGCACAGGACCTAGGCATTCTGGATTTCGAAGCAGCGGCGAAGGTAACCGGCTCGCGTTTCGTGTTCTACAAGGGCTTAGGAGCTCGTCTAGAGCGCGCATTGATCAACTTCATGATGGACTTGCACAGTGATGAGCATGGCTATGAAGAAATGCTGCCTCCTTATATCGTCAACCGTGACAGTCTGACAGGTACCGGACAGCTTCCGAAGTTTGAGGAAGATGTGTTCAAGCTGGAGAATTCGGAATATTTCCTAATTCCAACAGCGGAAGTACCGGTCACGAATTACCACCGTGAAGATATTCTAACGAATGAACAGCTGCCGGTTAACTTCGTGGCGTTCAGTGCTTGTTTCCGTTCGGAAGCAGGATCCGCTGGTCGTGATACACGGGGCTTAATCAGACAGCACCAATTCAACAAAATTGAGCTTGTAAAGCTTGTGAAGCCCGAAGACTCCTACGAGGAGTTAGAGAAGCTTACAGGGCATGCTGAGCGTGTTCTACAGCTCTTGCAGCTGCCTTACCGCGTGTTGTCTCTCTGCACAGGCGATATTGGTTTTACATCAGCGAAGACGTACGATCTAGAAGTATGGCTGCCTAACAGCGGTGCATACCGAGAGATCTCGAGCTGCTCGAATTTTGAAGACTTCCAAGCGCGCAGAGCGAATATTCGCTTCCGCCGCGATGCGAAGGCGAAGCCAGAATTCGTCCATACGCTGAATGGGTCAGGCTTAGCGTTGGGCCGAACAGTGGCTGCGATTCTTGAAAATTACCAACAAGCGGATGGTTCGATCGTGGTTCCAGACGTGCTTGTTCCTTACATGAACAATGTCAAAGTGATCACGAAAAAATAAGCACTTGCATCGAGTATCGATTATGTGCTACAATGCTTTTTGTCACTGCACAAGGTCGTCTCTCTAATCAGAGACGCCTATCGTGGAGAGGTGGTCGAGTGGTTTAAGGCAGCGGTCTTGAAAACCGCCGAGGTGCAAGCCTCCGTGGGTTCGAATCCCACCCTCTCCGTAGCCAAGGTAATACCTAACCAAAAAGTCATGCGATTCTCGAAATCGTGTGGCTTTTTTTGTTGTTATTTTAAACGGAACAGCGGAAGGCCAATTCTTGCCAAATGCGCAAATTAATCGTGCCGATTTCACTCTGACTCTTGCTCGTATGGCTGGCGTGAACCTCAGCGCTTATAAAGCGTCTAGCTTCCGTGATGTGAAGGCAGACGGCTATTATGCCGAGTCTGTACAATGGGCAGCAGAGAACGGCCTTTCAAGCAGTGTAAGCGAGGGTGTGTTTGCACCAGCTGCAAACATATCGCGTGAGCAAATAGTTACGATGGTGGCCGCGGCCAGGATGCTGGGTATGCTCCTGCAGCAATTCATTAAATAATCAGATGCAACTAGCACTTACCCCTGGACACGAATTCGATTCGTATTGGGGAGTAGGTGTTTTTTTACATGGATAAAACACGGGCGGCTTCCGCATTTTAATCATGTGGAGGTGTTACCTATGAGCAAATCAGATAAGCCTAGCGTGGATCAAGCTGAACTCGTGAAAGAGTGGGTGAATGTCATGCCCACCGTGTTACAACCTGCCGATCAAACAAGGGTATGGGCAGATGAGGGCGATGCGGATGCCATCCGTGTACACATTATGACGGCGGGGCATACCGGCTATTCATTTGATTTTAAAGTGACGTATGTGGATGCCAGAGAAGTGAAGGTTGAGCTAACCGATGTACAGCAAGGAACCACGCATATTGACGAACGCGGCGACGTCGTACAGTCGTTAATCGATGATTACGTGCGTCATATTCATGAGTGTGCGCAGGCTTTGCAGAAGGTCACCAACTCTTAAGTAAGAAGGAGGACACCGTGATGACGAAGCAAAAGAGTCCCGATAAAAATCTGCAAAATGCGGCCAAGGATTTGGAAACGAATGCGGTGAATAGCCATAATGCGCAGCAAATTCAGCAGAAGGTCAATGACCATCGGCATCAAGATGCTCTAAACCACGAAGGAACTAACTCGTAAGAGGAGGATGAGGACCTATGTCTAAACAGAAATCATATTCCGCAGGCGATAATCTCGTTAATAATGGTAATGTAAAGAACCGGAACAATGAGGGCGGTAATCAGGAGCCCTTATCTGGTTCTAAGAAAGTGAAGAATCGAAATCATCAGGGCGGACACGCTGCGGAAGGCCATGGACACGGCGGATAAAGGGCACCGAAATTTTTTTAATAAACAATGATTAAAAATCTGTAAACGGGTCATACTATATTTGTCGGCAAGCAGAGAGGTGTGGTTCCGTTGGAGCAATTAGCGAAAGCGAAACATCCGTTGCAAAGAGGACTTTTCTACCTGTTATAATCAGGCTGGAGGGCGATGTGCTAAAGACACTTACCGTGTTTTATACGCAGATTTAACTTAGGTTTACGTGTAACTGGTTCAAAGAAATATCATCAATGCCGACGAAAAAAGAACCCTTAGGGGTTCTTTTTTTCTATGTCTATAAAGTTGTCTGGCGTGGGATAAGTAGCTGGAGAAGCGGGTTCAGGTTTAAGCTGCTGCTTACGATACATTAACAATCGAATGCCGCCTCCAATGAGGAGAAGGGCTACAATCAGCGTTTGACTGAAATTGTTGATTAAATACATATAGTTCCGCGAAGCKGGTAGAAATTGATACAGGAATTGTACGAAGACATCACTGAAGATATAATAGGCACCTAATACGATCAAAATGACCCCTATCGAACGTTGGTAGGCTGTCCAGTTTTCGACGAGAGGCTTGTCGGTCAGAGTGCCATTTTCATACTTAGAAATGCTCTGCAAGGCATCGAAAAAGCTAAAGAACCACAGGATCGGGATCAGAAAGAAGAACAGAGAGAGCCGCAGTACATCCAGCACATAAACAGAGAATAGGAACACAGCCATCAACTGAATACCGCGTTTGGTCATGGATAAGTACAGGTGAGCCGCGCCAGGGAAAATGGCAATAATCGTGGCTAACGTCCGATTCTTACGTCCATGCTCATCACGTTGGAAATCTTCAAACATACTGCGATCTACGAGCTCAAGTCCGGCTTGCTTGCGATCTAGCTGCTTCAATGCATCGAACATAGTGTAAAACCAGAGCACCGGCAATGCCAACAGGAAAACGATAAAGCCTTCGTTATGCGTTAGAATGGTGATGAAGAACACGAGAATGGCGATCCCGAAGAAGGTGACCATTGCTGTAAGGCCTCTTTGCATCAGTCCAAGCCGGTAATGGCCAACGCCTGGAATGAAGGAGAGCATGAGAATCTTGGATCTTTCTTGTTTTTCCGCTAGTTGAGCATAGTAGGAGGCGGCATCCCGAGATGGCATCCCCTCTTCTGGTGGATAAGGCCCATAATAAGCTGGATTCGGTTGATGATAGGCTGATGGAACAGGTGCAGGGGAACGCAGTAAATAGATGATCATATCCACCATATTCGCAATCCACGTGAGGGCAATAGGGATGAGAAGGATGACAAACTCATCATCATGTGAAGCAATGCCTAGAAAGAGGACGAAACAGAGTCCGAAAAATAGGCAGCCGTATAGAAAGCCGCGTCCCATACGGTTCATGTACAAATGACCTGCTCCGGGTATAAAGGACAGTAGGAATGCAGCAAGACTGCTTTTGTTAGGCATCAAGGTTGAAGGCCTCCTTCTTTGTGTTCATTTTGTAAGGTGTCTAGCCACGTAAGTGTTTTATTAACGATGTGATCGGAAATTGGAACTTGGGCTTCAAGGGAGGAGGGCGCTTCTAGAGGAGGAGCGGGCTTGAAGGCACCGAATGTTCCTAATTCCTGCGACAAGCCATGGAAAAAGCCAGTTGCTACAAGCACCAGCGTCGCGGCAGCGGCAATCCCATAGTGGAACATCGTCGAGCGATACCATGTAGGTTTCGTTCCTACAGTACGGGCTATAATACCTTTCATGTAAGTTTCTGTGTCCTCGACGTCTACGATCGGTAGTGTTGCTGATCCCTCTATGCAGGTCATGTAGATCGCTAAACAGGCATCACAGCGATATAAATGATTTTCCATCTCGTCATATGCTTCCGACGACAAATGTTCCTCGATATACTGCATCCATTCCTGCTGGTTATAGTGTTGAATTTTCATCGAAACTCCTCCTCCTTCCAGTGATTTCTCACCCATTGCTTGGCCCTGTACAGCTTAGATTCCACCGTTTTAATGGTAACACCTTGGGCATTGGCGATATCTTGATATGATTGATGATGAATATAATAGGCCAGTAAAACATCCTGGTAGTTCGTCGGGATTTGGTCGAGCTTCTGACGGACGAATTCGGTCGTTTCTTTGATCAAAACCTCATGCTCCACACCGTGCTCCGGATGAGGGGGGCCAGTGGACGAGATAGCCGTCTCTAGTTCGGCGACGATGTCTTCCTTACGCCGACTGGACGCGCGCTTGAAATCAATAGCTCGATTCACAGCGATCCGGGTCATCCAAGTTTTCAAGCCTTTCCTTTCATACTGAGGGAGAGAGAAGTAGATGCGGGTCCAAACCTCTTGGGACAAGTCTTCGGCATCCTTCTGATGACGAACAATCGTAAAGATCGTCTGCAAAATATACGGACGATACCTTGTAATCAGCTCACGGAATGCCGCTTCATCGCCTTTCAATATGCGATCAATTAATATGTGCTCCTCAATATGCTTCTCCTCCTCTCCGCATGAATAGACGAAGCTTGCCTACCTTACCCCTGCACGTTGATGAAAAAAGAGCGAATCGCGAGATTCGCTCCTGTTATTGCGCAATCGTAGATTGGTTAGCCGCCAGTGGCTGTTTCCGAACTGAGCTTTGAACGAACAGATAAGAGAGCAGTGCACTGAAGGCACCGAGTACGCCGAGTACAATAAAACCTTGATTGAGCGAGAAATAGTCGCCAATGATGCCCATAAGGACAGGTCCAATGAACATACCGAGTCCATAGATCGCTTGGAAAAAGCCCATCGCCGTCGCCCGCTTATCCGCAGGCATATGCTTGATGCTCATCCCCATGAGCAGAGTGAACGAAAGCCCTCGTCCAAAGCCGGCAAATGCTTGTGTAATCATGAGGAGCCAAAGATGATGCGTGAACGGAATCGTAAAGGTGAATATACCCATGAGTAGAAAGCCCACTACAACCATCCGTTTCTCCCCATAGCGGATCGACCATCGTCGTCCGCCGAACAAGGAGGCAAGCGCTACAGGGACGTTAGCGAATAAAGAGAGCAAGGAGAGCGAGAATTTGTCCGCGCCAAGCTGCGTCGCATACACAGGGGTAAAGCCGAACACCGTAGCGAAGATGAGCACCTGCGACAGAATAGCGAGCAGCGAAACGAATAACAATGTACGATCTGTCGCCACGTCTCCGATCCCGCGCAGGGTGATTTTGGGCGCGTCTTTTTCTACCTTTTCGATAAGGAAAAAGGAACCGACCATGCCCAGTATGCCAAGCACCGCACCTAGAATGAACACAGATTCCCATCCGAGCTTGTCTGCTGCCCATCCCGCACTAAGTATGCCGAGCACCTGACCAAGGGAGTTAAAAAAGGAGATCGTTCCGATCGCCTTCGTAGACTCCTCGTGCTTGTAGTAGCTCGTGAAAAGCACCGTAAAATCAACCCAAGTCGCTGCGGCTGCCCCTGCAAGTGCCCTAAGAATTAAGATCCAAGTAAAATCGTGCGTGAACCATAGGCCGAGTCCGGTAATGGCCGTGAAGAGTAGACCGAAGGTGATGAACAGTCTTCTTTTATGAAATCGATCCGACATAATGCCTACGGGTATGCGTAGCAGCATCTGTGAGATGCCATACATGCCGACAATCCAGCCAGCCAGCTGGTGGCTTCCCCCGAGGAACTCCACGTAAGGCGCCATGATCGGAACGCTAGTGTACATCGACATCCAGAAAAGCATAGTGACCACGCAGAAGAGCGGGATCCGATAGGATGAAATAGAGCGAGTTGTCATCGGAGTGCGGACTCCTTTCGAGTGTGAGTACATAACAAAGAAAGGGATTGCCAACCTGCGTTGAAATCCCTTTTTTAACGTATTTATGTCTAAAAGAACTGTACGCGCCCGATACGATTCGAACGTACGACCTACAGTTTAGGAAACTGTTGCTCTATCCTGCTGAGCTACGGGCGCATAGTATCGTCATTCTAACACGAGATGTTTTGGAGGTGCAACCATTTTAGCCCATTGCATGGAAGAGATTTCATTCGAGCAAGGAATGTAGATTGTGAATAAAGAATAGAATAAGCATTCATCATAATTCATTTAAACCCTATAAAAGAAGGTGCCACTTGGAGAATCGTCCCGTGATTCAACTTCCCAGATCCAAAGCTGAAGCAGTTCTTGATGTTATCTCTCTGTTAGTGATCGTAAGTATGATCGCTTATGTAGCTTACGAATGGCATGCCTTGCCAGAGCGAATTCCGTTGCATTTTAACGGTAAAGGGGATATCGATGGTTGGGGGAATAAGATGAGTTTGATTGCCTTACCACTCATAGGCGTTATCGTCTATTTTGGCTTGACTCTCCTAAGCAAGGTCCCTCATGTATATAATTATCCATCCCAAATTACGACCGAGAATGCCCGTGGACAATACCAGAATGCTCGTTTATTTATGAATAGTTTAAAAGCGTTGATTGTAATTCTGTTTGGCTTTATTGAATGGTCCGTTATCCAAAGTGCTAAAAAGGGCATCGCTGACCTTAACGTATGGATCCTGGGCTTCCTGCTGCTGATGCTGTTTGGCACAATTATTTTCTTCATCGTACGTTCGATCCAATTAAAGTAAGGAAGGCTTTAAGCCTTCCCCCGTAATTTGCGAAAAAACTGTGTCAACATCGTGGAACACTCCTCTTGCAAAACGCCACTAACTACATCGACCCGGTGATTGAACCGGTCCTCCTGCAGCAAGTTCATCAACGTCCCCGCACAGCCTGCCTTCGGATCTACCGTTCCGTAAATCACCTGAGGAATACGTGCTTGAACGATGGCACCTGCGCACATTGGACAAGGCTCCAACGTCACATAGAGCTGGCAGTCCAGAAGACGCCATGCCTGCAAATGCTCACTTGCCTGCTTAATCGCAATCATCTCCGCATGCGCGAGAGGATCTAAGGTTGTTTCGCGTAAATTATAACCGCGGCCAATGATTTGACCTTGATGGACGACGACAGCGCCGATCGGCACCTCACGGATCGCTTCGGCCTTCAATGCCTCGCCGATCGCTTCTCTCATCCAGGGAATATGTTCATCCACAGGGGGACACCTCGCAATAATAGTCTATCCACATGTGTATAAATATCCGAACAAATATTCGTTGTTAACAAGCTGTGGATAACAATGTGGATAACTTGTAAACCTGTGGATATTCATTCCACTACACATTCATACAATAAAAACAGGGCTCATGCAAGGTTTTAGTTGAAAGAAATATCTAAGCTACGTATAATGGTGATAACAGTGGGTCTTTTAGACCATAACGATGAACGTACATAAATTTCAAAGCAGGGTTCGACAATGGCAAACTTGCTGAAAGGCAAGGACGCAAAGCTGAGGGTCTACGGTTCTTAGGAACTATGACAGCCTGGTTACCGAAAATCGATGCTTTATTTGATTGAGGTGATAGGCTGTCCCTTTGTATGGGGCAGTCTATTTTGTGCGGAAAAGCTCTTGGGAATCCATCAGTAATCACTAAAGGGAGAGGTGCTGGTGAGCATGGCCATGAAGCAGGATGCTTTAAAGCGGTATGGGAGTAAAGAAGGATATGATGCGGATGTATTGATCAATTGCCGGGCTGTCGTAGGGAAGGATGATTTCGTATCTACGGGTATTCTGACCTATGCTCAAGGGGACATTATGGAAATTGAACTACCGGAATATGATGTGTTCCAACTTGGTGATAAGGTGAAGATTACGATGTATACCAAATCAGGGCTATTCGTCGTGCATACGACCGTTGTTGCCAGAGAACCAGGTTCGCTCATTGTCATAAATCCACCTGAGAATCGCAGAAGATTCGCGGAGAAGCGGGAATTCCCAAGGGTCAATGTGAGAAGATTCGGTCAGATCCTTGAATTTCAGAATGCCAATCAAAAGGAGCCCCAACAGTTAGAAATCCCTATAGATATTTCAATCAAAAATATTTCGATGAATGGTGTTGGTTTTACGATAGACGACAATGCCATGATTGATAAGATTCTACATAAAAAATGCACACTTTTCGTGCAATTAGAGTTGGGCTTCGATATGCCTTGTCAGTTGGAAATTATAAGGAAAGAAAAGCTAGAGGACAGCTATTATTATGGTGCTAGTTTTGAAAGCGTTCCCGCTGAACAAAGCAATGCGCTGCGCGGTTTTATTTTGCGGAATCAGATCAAAACGTACTTCGTGCAAAAGCGGGATGACGAGTTCAAAATAGCAATGGAAAAAAAGTCTGCGGCGAATCGATAGCTTGCAGGCTTTTTTTTGCCCTCCAAGTACTATATAATAAGAAGGATGATTTTCGAAAATTAAGGAGTTGTAACGACAATGGCTTTGAAAGCAGGTATCGTCGGTCTACCGAACGTAGGAAAATCGACATTGTTTAATGCAATTACACAGGCGGGGGCAGAATCTGCGAATTATCCGTTCTGTACGATCGATCCGAATGTTGGGGTAGTAGAAGTACCAGACGAGAGATTGCAGAAGCTGGTGGAAATCGTTGTGCCTAAGAGTATCGTGCCGACGGCCTTCGAATTCGTTGACATTGCGGGTTTAGTTAAGGGTGCGAGCAAAGGCGAAGGCCTTGGAAATAAATTTCTAGCACACATCCGTGAAGTTGATGCGATTGTGCATGTTGTGCGTTGTTTTGAGGATGATAATATTACTCACGTTTCTGGGAAAGTCGATCCGATTGGTGACATCGAGACGATTAATCTTGAATTGATTTTGGCAGACATTGAGTCGGTTGATAAAAAGATCGAGCGTTCACGCAAAAACCTCAAAGGCGGCGACAAAAAAGTGGTTGCTGAGGTTGAGTGTTTGGAACGTATCAAAGAAGCCTTATATAACGATATGCCAGCACGCAGCTTGGATTTGACGGAAGATGAGCGCCTGCTAGTTCGCGATCTTCATTTGCTAACGATGAAGCCAGTGCTCTACGCGGCAAACGTGAGTGAAGATGAAGTTGCAACAGCGGACGACAATGCATACGTTAAAATTGTGAAGGAATTCGCTGAAAAAGAAAACAACGAAGTCGTTTCCATTAGCGCGAAGGTTGAATCCGAAATCGCTGAGCTGGAAGAAGAAGAAAAAGCAATGTTCCTGGAAGAGTTGGGACTTCAAGAGTCCGGCTTGAATAGATTGATCAAAGCAGCTTATAGAAAGCTAGGCTTGTACACGTATTTCACAGCTGGCGTTCAAGAAGTTAGAGCATGGACGATTCGTAAAGGAACGAAGGCTCCGCAAGCGGCGGGTGTGATTCATACCGATTTCGAACGTGGATTTATTCGTGCAGAAGTAGTTTCTTATGCGGATTTATCAGCTGCAGGATCGATGGCTGGTGCGAAAGAAAAAGGGCAAGTTCGCCTTGAAGGTAAAGAGTACGTGGTGAATGACGGCGACGTTATGCATTTCCGTTTCAATGTTTAATTGTTAACAAAAATAAGAAAGGAGTGATCCCCTATGTTGGATCGACTTCAGTCCATTGTGGACCGCTATGAAAAACTAAGCGAGTTACTGTGTGACCCGGATGTAACGAGTGATACGAAGAAGCTTAGAGAGTATTCCAAAGAGCAATCTGATCTTCAGGAAGCTTACGATGCTTATAATGAGTATAAGAGCGTGAGCGAACAGCTAGCTGAAGCGAAAGTAATGCAGAACGAGAAGCTGGATGATGAGATGCGTGAAATGGTCAAAATGGAGATCGATGAGCTTAGCGAGCAATCCGCTAAACTGGAAGAACATCTCCGCATCCTAATGATGCCGAAAGACCCCAACGATGATAAGAATGTCATCGTGGAAATTCGCGGAGCGGCAGGCGGCGATGAAGCCGCGTTGTTTGCAGGCGATCTCTACCGCATGTATACGCGTTATGCGGATGGTCAAGGATGGAGAACGGAAATTCTCGATGCGTCCGTCAATGATTTGGGCGGATTTAAAGAAATTATTTTCATGATTACGGGTAAAGGTGCTTATAGCAAGCTCAAGTTTGAGAGCGGTGCGCACCGTGTTCAACGTATTCCAGTAACGGAATCCGGTGGACGGATCCACACCTCCACGTCGACGGTTGTTGTTATGCCGGAGGCAGAAGATGTGGAAATCGTGATCCACGATGCGGATATTCGCGTAGACACATTCTGTTCTAGTGGAGCGGGTGGTCAGTCCGTTAATACAACGAAATCCGCTGTGCGTGTAACGCACGTACCAACGGGTATCGTCGCAACTTGTCAGGATGGTAAATCGCAGAACTCCAATAAAGAGTCAGCGCTACGTGTACTTCGTACGCGGATTTCCGATAAATTGCGTGAAGAAGAAGAAGCGAAATATGCTGGCGAGCGTAAAAGTAAAGTAGGAACGGGCGACCGTTCAGAGCGTATTCGTACCTACAACTTCCCGCAAAGCCGGATTACCGATCACCGTATCGGTTTGACGTTGCACCGTTTGGAAACTGTGTTAAACGGCGATATGGCGGAAATTGTGTCAGCATTAACGATTGCTGCACAATCCGATGCCTTAGAGGCGATGTAATGACGACTGCGAACATGAGTGTGAGAGAAGCCTTTGTGAAGGCTTCTTCTTTTTTAGGGGAGCAAGGCGTCGCGGAGGCTTCGTCTTGCACGGAGCTATTGCTGCAGCATCTCTTAGGTGGCTGCAGTCGGACCGAGCTGCTGTTCCGATGGTGGCAAGAACCGATGCCTGAAGAGCTGGTCACCACATGGGACCAGCTAGTTGCAAGGAAGGCCGCGGGTGAGCCGGTGCAGTACATCACCGGCGAACAGGATTTCTTCGGCCTTCCTTTTGCGGTGGGGCCAGCCGTGCTCATCCCGCGGCCGGAGACCGAGCTGCTCGTGGAGGCGTTGCTCCACGAGGGCTCGCGTCTGTTCCCGCAAGGCGCTCCGCTGCTTGCGGATGTGGGCACCGGGAGTGGCATCATCCCGGTGACGATCGCGCACGCGCGCCCTGCGTGGCGCGTGGCGGCCAGCGACATCTCCGCGACAGCGCTGGAGATGGCTCGCTTGAATGCGCAGCGCCACGACGTGGCTGCGCGGATCGAGTGGCTCGAGGGTGACCTCCTCGAGCCTTATATTGAGCGCGGGCTCGCGCCGGATATCGTGGTGTCGAATCCACCCTATATCCCAGATGGCGACCTGCCGACGCTGATGCCCGAGGTGCGGCTATTTGAGCCGCACACAGCACTGTTCGGCGGTGTCGAGGGACTCGACCTGTACCGCCGTATGGTTTCGCAGCTGCACCGGCTGCCGCGAATCCCGACCGTGGTCGGGTTCGAGGTGGGCATCGGGCAGGCGGAGGCGGTTGCGGCGTTGCTGCGCGCCGCCGCAGACTGGACGGAGATCCGCTTCGTACAGGATCTCCAGGGGATCGATCGCCATGTAATCGCGATCCGCTCTCCAGAGCTGTAGCCGATGCTCCGAGATCGGCTAGTTCTTTCTATCAGATGCGGAAACTCTATCAACTCTATCATTTTGCAAAAAATCATAGATTACTAGGTTTAGCCCCGCCTACTCTTGTCCATACTGGCTAGTATGAAGACGGGAAAGGGGCTACTCTCCATGGTTAAGAGAACAGAGCGCCAATCATTTAAGAGTTTATTATTCATTTCTTTTGCACTTATTCTTATGATTATGTGTTGGGAATCCAATCGGACGAACGCGGCGGTTATTTCGCCTACAATACCAGAGGAGTCCATTCGTTTGCGTATTCTAGCAAATTCGGATTCTGCGCAGGACCAAGCACTGAAACGCGAGATTCGCGATGCAATTATTGCTCGTATGCAGGAGTGGGTTGTTGGACCACATTCCTTGGACGAGGCAAGAGCCGTCGTGAGCGCGCATTTACCTGAATTCGATAAACTCGTTGGAGAAATGATTGCGTCCCGCGGATATAACTATCCACATAAAGTTGATCTCGGAGTTGTCCCTTTTCCAACCAAAATGTACGGAAATGATGTATACCCAGCAGGGGACTATGAAGCTTTGCGTGTTGTGATTGGTTCTGGTGAAGGCCAGAATTGGTGGTGCGTGCTGTTTCCGCCGCTATGCTTTGTTGATTCCGTATCGGGCGAAGCCGTAGCATCTGCTGCAGTTGTCGTGGCCAAAACGACAGATGAGAATGGCAAGGAAAAAAAGCCAACCAAAGAAACTAAGATTAAAGCTAGCGAAACAGCGCCTGCCAAAAAGAAAGATGATGCTTCAGATAAAGATAAATCAGCCTCCACATCCACGGAGAAATCCGTGAAGAAAGAGAAGGACGCTGAGGTTGTGGTAGCAGCAGCAACGCCTTCCGACGAGCCAACTAAACCGAAAGTGAAATTCTTTATCTGGGAAATGTTTAAGGCGATTTTCTCATGGTTTAGCTAGTAGATTATACCTCTGCAGCTAGTTTAAGGCCGAGAACCATCTACCATGCATGCAAATGTGCATCAATTATTAATGATTCACGAGGATAGAGAGCTAGTTCCTGCGATAGTGCAGTAATTTACATAAATCTTAGGTTTCCATAGTAAATTTCCGCTAAAATCCTGCCTATTTGCAGCATACTCCTCTGGATGAGCGGTAGAGTGAGAAATTGCTGCACTTTTGCAGAATGTAAACGACGGAGTCTATAAGCGGCTTGTCCGCAGTACGAATGAGTGGTGCGAATGGGATATTCCCATTGAATTTCAACGAAGTAAGGATGAGAATGATCGTGACAACGTACTGGAACGTGGACCAAGGCGATGAGAACACCATCGCACAGCAACTCGCACAAGCAGCTCGGCTTCTACAAGAGGGGGAAACGGTCGCTTTTCCAACTGAAACGGTGTACGGGTTAGGTGCGGATGCGACGAATACGAAAGCCGTGGAACATATTTTTACGGCAAAAGGAAGGCCCTCTGACAATCCTTTAATTGTACATATAGCTGATGCGAAGCAGATCCCAAGCCTTGTTCAGCCAGACAGTCTCACCCCCGAGCATCAAGCTCTTATGAAGGCTTTCTGGCCCGGGCCCTTAACCATTGTGCTACCTGTTATTGCAGGTAGCCTTTCGCCGTTAGTCACAGCTGGTTTGCAAACGGTCGGTATCCGCATACCGGATCATCCGGTTGCCTTGCATCTGCTGCGAGAAGCGGGGCTGCCTATAGCAGCGCCAAGTGCCAATAGCTCGGGCAGACCGAGCCCGACACTAGCCTCGCATGTGCGTGATGATTTGGACGGCAAGATTGGCGGTATAGTTGACGGTGGTGCAACGGGTGTTGGCGTGGAGTCCACGGTTATTCAACTTGTAGATAGCGAGTTATATATACTGAGGCCGGGTGGCGTGACGGCTGAGCAGCTGCAAGCGGTTTTGCCAGATATGCGTATTCATGTGTCTGAGTCGATAGAGGTAGAAGCCTCGGACACCCCTCGCGCTCCAGGTATGAAGTACACGCATTATGCGCCGAAGGGCTTTATGCACATCGTTCAAGGAGATAACGAGCAGCAAGTCTCAGCATGGATTCAACGTGATATCGATGCCGCGAAGCTGCGGGGAGAGTCTACGGGAGTTCTCACTTTTGAAGAAAGAGTAGAGCACTATCGGGCGGATCTCGTTCTCGCGTGCGGCTCCTTATCACAGCCAGAAACGATAGCTCGGGAGCTTTATGCCGCTCTGCGGACTTTTGATCATAAAGGCATTAGCTATATTGTCGCAGAAGGTGTTCCGGATTCAGGTATTGGCCGTGCGATTATGAATCGACTGCTGAAAGCAGCGGGTCATGAGCGGATCCGTCTCTAACATATAAGATTTAATAAGTTTCACGCACTAAATTGTCTTATATTTCTGGATAAACGCTACCGACCAAGTAGGACGGAGTAGCCGTTTATTGTGACTAGCATGATTCCCAGTTTGTCCGCATATCTTGAGAAAGAATCGTGGACAAGGGGGATCGTGCTATGCTCGCATCTGGGGTACAAGTTGGGCAACTCATGACAATTGGGATAATGGCGATTGCTTTGGGCCTAGATGCTTTTTCGTTAGGAATTGGCATAGGAATGAAGGGCATTCGTCTGATCGATATTTTGAAAATTAGCATAGTCATCGGACTTTTTCATGTGCTCATGCCGTTGATGGGGATGTTTATGGGGCAGTATGTGTCCCTTCTTCTGGGTAACGTCGCTACGGCTGCAGGGGGCTGTTTACTTATTCTGCTCGGTGCGCATATGGTATACAGCTCGGTACGTGGGGAAGAAGCTACGGCATTCGATCATCGGACGCTTTGGGGACTTATCATTTTTGCCTTAAGTGTTAGTATAGATTCGTTCTCTGTAGGCGTTTCCCTTGGGATGTTTGCCACGGACATTGTACTTACAGTGCTCATTTTTGGTCTGTTTGGCGGATTGCTTTCGATAGCAGGCCTATTGCTAGGCAGACGCGTTAGCGGTTGGGTGGGGGAATACGGCGAGGCATTCGGCGGGCTCATCCTATTAGGGTTTGGGATCAAGTTTTTACTATGATACAATACGGATAATTACGAACGGTGCAGCCGTTCAGCTTATAGGAGGATTTCATGTTGCGAATTCTATTTGTCTGTACAGGAAATACGTGCCGCAGTCCGTTAGCTGAAGGTTTGCTGCGTATGAGGGTGCATCAAGAGGGGCTTGCGGCGGAGGTTCGTTCAGCAGGTGTGTCGGCCATGACAGGTGGTCCGATATCGAGAAACAGCCAATCGCTTCTTCATGAAGCGGGCTTTAAAGAATCTATCAGTTCTCTAGCGATTAGCGCGGCGGACGTCGATTGGGCGGATCTGATCCTGACGATGACGACAGGGCATAAACGTACAGTGATTGGGCGTTTTCCTGAAGCGATCGAGAAGACGTATACGCTCAAAGAATATGTAGAGGACGATGATCGTATTCTCAAGGCGATTGAAGAGCGGGAGCAGCTTGCGACAGAGCTTCAACTGAAACAGGCGCTGTCCCAAATGGTATCGGTCGAGGAAAGAAGTCGCCTGTACGCACTGCAAAATCTCATGCCAGATTACGATATTTCCGACCCGTACGGTGGGTCATTAGCTGATTATCGGTATACAGCCGAAGAAATTAGCCGGAGCTTGGATAAATTGGTGAAAAAACTGAGATAGGTCAATATAGCTTTACACATCGCAGGGAATGCGATAAAATACAAGTAACAAGCAAGACTCAATGTAACTGGCGACGAGTGGGATTAACCACAATGGAGCATTGAGCTATACGGCCGGTCGCCTGGGCAAAAGAGCAACGCGCGTTTTCTAGCGTGTGCGCTCTTTTTTCGTTTTTGGTGAGCTTTGGGATATAATAGGATGGTCGAATTCGAACAAGTCAAAAGGAGCGTTTAAGTTATGAAAATTGCTTTAGGTGCTGATCATGCAGGCTATCGTTTGAAAGATGTTATCATTCCTTTTATTGAATCATTAGGTCATCAAGTGATCGATTTCGGATGCAGCTGCGGCGACTCCGTCGATTATCCAGATTACGCACTTCAGGTTTGCGAAAAAGTTGTTTCAGGAGACGCAGATAAAGGTATCCTACTTTGTGGAACAGGTATTGGGATGTCCATCGCCGCGAATAAGGTTCCAGGGATCCGTTGTGCACTCGTGCATGATCTCTTCTCAGCGAAAGCGACGCGTGAACATAATGATACGAACGTGCTAGCGATGGGTGAGCGAGTTGTTGGGCCTGGCGTAGCGGAAGAAATCGTCAAAATCTGGTTGGAAACCGAGTTTTCGGAAGGTGTCCGCCACAAGAATCGTATTAACAAAGTGCAGAGCATCGAAGATCGTTTCACGGTACATCCCTAGAGATGAGGGATCCACAATGACAGATTCTATGTATGAACCTATAGCAGAAGCTTTGGAAGCAAATTTACGTGAGCTGGTTACAGTGGGTGGCCTGCGTCCTGGCAACATCTTGGTGATCGGCACGAGCACGAGTGAAATTCTCGGGCATCGGATCGGTACATCGGGTACGCTGGATGCGGCGAAGCCGATTTTTGAGACGGTTAAGCGCATATGCAGCGAGTTCGGGCTTCATGCGGCGTATCAATGCTGCGAGCATTTGAATCGTGCGCTGGTCGTGGAGGAAGCGTTGCTGGCGCTAGCGCCGCAGCTTGAGCCCGTCTCCGTGATTCCTGTGCCGAAGGCTGGGGGCTCGATGGCCTCCTACGCGTACAGACACTTCGCGAAGCCGGTCGTTGTCGAGACGATTCAGGCGCATGCGGGCATCGATATTGGCTCAACGCTGATCGGCATGCATCTGCGCAGAGTCGCTGTTCCCGCAAGGCCGCCGGTTCGCCATATTGGCCAGGCTTATGTCACGATGGCATTCGCTCGGCCGAAGCTGATCGGTGGTACTAGAGCTGTATACTCCGCTGATCAGGCGGATCAACTTTATCAACAAGCTGCACCTGATGCAGATTGCTAATTTACTTTTGATAATCATCCTTAGGAGGAATTCACTATGACAAACTTTTTGAGCAAGCAAGATCCGAAAATCGTAGAAGCCATGAACCTTGAGCTAGGCCGCCAACGCGACAAAATTGAATTGATCGCTTCCGAAAACATCGTGAGCGAAGCTGTTCTTGAAGCTATGGGCACTGTACTTACGAACAAATACGCGGAAGGCTACCCAGGCAAAAGATTCTACGGTGGCTGTGAGTACGTCGACATCGTGGAAGACATCGCTCGTGATCGTGCGAAAGAGCTTTTCGGTGCTGAGCACGCGAACGTTCAACCGCATTCCGGTGCACAAGCGAACATGGCTGTTTACTTGGCTGCGCTAAACCCTGGTGACACAGTTCTAGGTATGAACCTTGCGCATGGTGGTCACTTAACACACGGTAGCCCAGTGAATGCTTCAGGTATTCTTTACAACTTCGTGGCTTACGGCGTAAGCGAAAAAGATGCCCGCATCGACTACGACGAGGTTCGTAAAGCAGCTTTCAAACATAAGCCTCGTATGTTGGTTGCTGGCGCAAGTGCTTACCCGCGTACGATCGATTTCGAAGCAATGGCTTCCATTGCGAACGATGTAGGCGCATTGTTCTTCGTCGATATGGCGCATATAGCTGGTCTTGTTGCAGCTGGCTTGCACCCGAACCCAGTGCCTCACGCACATTTCGTAACAACAACAACACACAAAACGCTTCGCGGTCCTCGCGGCGGTATGATTCTTACAAAGAAAGCTTGGGCTGCAGCGATTGATAAAGCTGTATTCCCTGGTTCCCAAGGCGGACCTTTGATGCATACAATTGCAGCTAAAGCTGTTTCCTTCGGTGAAGCACTTCAACCGGATTTCAAAGTTTACGGTCAAAACGTGATCAACAATGCACAAGCATTGGCGACAGCTCTTACAGCTGAAGGCATCAACCTTGTTTCCGGCGGTACGGATAACCACTTGATGCTGGTTGACTTGCGTAACCTGGACATCACAGGTAAAGATGCAGAGCACGTACTTGATGAAATTGGTATTACAGCGAATAAAAACGCGATTCCTTTCGATCCAAAAAGCCCGTTCATCACAAGCGGTATTCGCTTGGGTACACCAGCTGTTACTTCCCGTGGTATGGACGAGGAAGCGATGAGAACAATCGCGAAGGTCATCGGTCTTACACTGAAAAATCCAAAAGACGAAGCTACGCTTGAGAAAGCTCGCGGCATGGTGAAGGATTTGACTGCACAATACCCGCTTTATCAAGGTTTGACTTACTAATCTGGATTAGCAGGGCCAGCTCATTGGAGCTGGTCTTTTTTTTGCACAAAATTCCTTGTTTACTGACCGTTCCAACACATTGTATCTAGCGCCGCTAACCTTGCAAAACGCTATATCCCCAAAACTTCAAACCAACTTACGAAAATATGAAACCTTTCACTCGCGTTGGCCTGAGAAGGCGGGATTTGAGGCCTGGGTCACGCATTCCGAAATCGCTTATGCGGTCGCCGACAATCCGCTGGGCCCTTTCCACCATGTGGCCACGGTTTGGACCTGTAGGGACGGTGCAGCGAGCTGGGACAGTGATGTGGTACACAATCCAGCGATTTTACGCCACGGTAATCGCTATTACCTTTATTACATGGGGACGCGTGGCCCCGATTTTGATCTCGACCAACCTGCCGATGAGGCCACATGGTGGACGTATCGGAATAATCAACGTATCGACGTTGCTATGGCTGATCATCCCGCGGGTCCTTGGACACGCGAAGAGGGTCGTGTTACCGCCGACAAAACCATTACCCTACCGGAGCATGTTCTGAAAAGTACGCGTGATGAAGGCAGCAGGCTCGTCCTACAATGGGATGCCATGCGTTGTCCAGCCTTGAACATCACGGTGAATGACGAATCCACCACTACGATTCTCTGGGGAGCCCACCAGCTTGACCTTATAGATGAAATAAAGGAAGGTCCGTTGCTGCTTCAAATTGAGCTGCTGAAAAGCGGTCGTAATACATTCGGACCTCATCATCATCTAAAAGGTGAAGTGACCTTCTTCGGCCTGACTAGCTTTACCGACAAAATTGGTTGGGTCGACGCCGGTGCCGACGAGATTTGGACCGATCGCTACTGCTTGGTCAGCTGCGGAGTGACGGGGCTGCAACTCGTGCTCGTTCGATGATAGAAACTTCGTTACCCCATTCTCAATGCAGAGTGGCGGTGACGAAGTTTTGTGTTTTATAGTTGTTGGTTCTATAGCAGATAAGTTGGATAACATATGATATAATGGACGAGGTTTGCCTGACCTACAAGCTTATATTAGGGAGGAACATATGGGTAAAGTACATATTTGCGATCATCCGCTTATCCAACATAAGCTTACTTATATTCGGGATGAGAACACGACAACGAAGGATTTCAGAGCACTTGTCGATGAAGTTGCTACATTAATGGTTTATGAAATTACAAGAGATCTTCCACTGCAGCAAGTGCAAGTGAAAACCCCGGTGACAACTGCAGATTGCCAAGTCATCTCAGGCAGAATGCTAGGGCTGATCCCTATTTTGCGTGCAGGATTGGGGATGGTTGACGGCGTGCTAAAGCTGATGCCAGCTGCAAAAGTAGGACATGTAGGTCTTTATCGCGATCCCGATACGCTTCAACCTGTTGAGTACTATGTGAAGCTGCCTACCGATGTATTGGAGCGGGATTTACTTGTTATTGATCCTATGCTCGCTACAGGGGGGTCCGCAAACGCAGCAATTGAAGTACTGAAACGCAGAGGCTGTTCGCGTATTAAGCTAATGTGTCTAATCGCAGCGCCAGAGGGCGTAGCTTCTGTTCAAAAAGAGCATCCTGACGTTGATATCTACGTCGCAGCCGTTGATGATCATTTGAATGATCATGGCTACATCGTACCAGGTCTCGGGGATGCTGGGGATCGTCTATACGGTACGGATTAATTTTTAAGGGGAGAAGAAACCGATGAAACGTCTAAAAGTGATTACGATCTTCGGAACAAGACCTGAAGCCATCAAAATGGCTCCGCTCATTCTCGAGCTGGAGAAGCATCCTGAGCACATTGAGTCCCTGGTTTGCGTAACCGCACAGCATCGTCAGATGTTGGACCAAGTGCTTGATATTTTCAAAATCACACCGAACTTTGATCTCAATGTCATGAAGGATCGCCAAACACTGAATGAAATCACAATGCGCGTGCTGCAAGGCTTGGAGCCTGTGTTCCAAGAAGCGAAGCCAGACTTGATCCTCGTACACGGAGATACATTGACTACATTCCTTGCTAGCTACGCAGCTTTCATGCAGCAGATCCAAGTGGGTCACGTGGAAGCGGGCCTTCGTACGTGGAACAAATTGTCCCCGTATCCAGAAGAGATGAACCGTCAATTAACGGGCGTTATCGCTGATCTTCACTTTGCACCCACACAGCAATCGGCAGATAATCTGCGCAAAGAAAATAAATCAGAGTCACAAATTTATGTGACGGGTAATACGGTGACTGATGTATTCAAATACACGGTACAGCAGAAATTTGATCATCCCGTGCTGGAATGGGCGGCTGGTCGTAAATTAATCCTGATGACAGCGCATCGTCGCGAAGCACAAGGTGAGCCACATCGCCAAATTTTCCGTGCGGTGAAGCGCATTGCCGATGAGTTCGAGGATATTGCTATCGTCTATCCGGTGCATCCAAGTCCAGCTGTCAAAGAACCTGCTCATGAGATTCTTGGTAATCACCCACGTATCAAGCTAGTAGAGCCATTTGATGTGTTTGAGTTCCATAACTTCTATCCGCATGCACATATGATCCTAACCGACTCAGGTGGCTTGCAAGAAGAAGCACCATCCTTCGGTGTGCCGGTTCTGGTTCTACGTGATACAACAGAGCGTCCAGAAGGTATCCAAGCAGGAACGTTGGAGCTAGTTGGAACGGATGAAGAAGTGGTCTATACGCGTGCTCGTGCGTTGCTTACAGATCCAGATTTATACAATAAAATGAGCCGAGCTGCGAACCCTTACGGAGATGGGAAAGCGTCTGAACGCATCGTTCAAGCGATTCTCCATCATTTCGGTAGGACTACTGAACGTCCTGAATCATTCTAACCGTGACAAAATCATGACAAACGCTACAGCGTACAGTTGGACTGTTCGGTTTGAAAATGCGCAAACCCTAGAGCCGCAAGGCTCTAGGGAGTTTTGTGAGATGTGACAAATGAAGTTCCGTCAATTGACAAAGTTAGCATGGCTTCGATACAATGAATGAGGATTCGTAGCAGATGAGCTACGAGACGCGTTTTCCCATGTGGAAAACACCCAGGAGGGTGCAATGAAACGGCCAAATTCCAATGATAATCCTTGGCGGGCAGTAGCGTTAACTAGTGCAATAGGCATAGACCTTGTCGTATGTTTGGCAGCCGGATATTTCTTCGGGGATTGGTTAAGTGGCGTACTAGGTGGACAGATCTGGTTGTTAGTCGGGTTTTTACTTGGGCTTGTAACCGGCATCATTAGCATTTACTTCATGATTAAGCAGTACGGAGGGCTATGATGGACGACTTTTCAGCCACTCTGAAAACGGTTCAAAATGTGTTTCTATTCTTTTTATCCTTTTGTTTGGCTGCATGGGCGCTTCTTGTCGATTACCGCATTTACTTTGCCGGCATTATGCTTGGCTCCATTGCAAGTATGGTGAATGCAAGGTTTTTGGCCTGGAAGATTAACAAGCTGGCAGCAGCTGCGATAGAGCAGTCAGGGCGCAAGGTAACCCTTGGTTTTCTGACAAGGGCAGCAATTGCTGGGTTTGTAGGTTTGGTTGCCGTCAGGTATCCCGAACATGTTGCATTAACCACAACAATTGTTGGATACTTTTTTGCGCAATTGGCAACACTCGTATTGGGTATTCTTTCTATTAGGAAGTCTAAAAAGTAATTCCACGATGTAACTTCAACGGATGAAAGGGGTGAAAATGGAAAATATGGAACATCACGCGCCAATATATACTTGGTTTGGCATTGATTTTGATGCATCAGCACTGATGATGATCGGAATCACAACGCTTGTCGTGCTCATTCTTGCCCTTGCAGGAACTAGCCGAGCATCCGTAACTAATCCTTCGAAATTACAAAACTTCATGGAATGGACCATTGAGTTTGTAGAAGGCATCATTGGAAGCACGATCGGTTCCAAGCATGGAAAAGGATTTATTGCACTTGGTCTTACGCTCATTATGTACATCTTTATCGGCAACATGCTCGGCCTTCCTTTCTCGATCGTGACATCAGATCACGTATCTTGGTGGAAATCACCGACAGCTGATATCGCAGTAACAGGAGCATTAACCGTTATCGTTATCGTACTAAGTCATTATTTAGGGATAACACGTAACACGAAGCATTACTTCGCGCATTACTTTGAGTTCAAAGGGGCAATGTTGATCCTTCATTTAATTGAAGTTGTATCGAAGCCACTTACGCTTGCGTTCCGTCTTTACGGTAACATTTATGCAGGTGAAATCATGATATCTGTCATTATTGGAGCTGGTTGGTTTGGTGTAGCGCCTCTCTTCGTATGGCAGGGCTTCAGCGTGTTCGTTGGTGCAATTCAAGCCTTCGTATTCACGATGCTAACCATGGTTTATATCTCGCAAACATTGATTCACGAAGAAAAGCACTAAGCATTAGACTTACCTCGGGAAGTCTCGAGTCACTTATACAACAACAAAAACTTAAGAGTTTAAGGGAGGATTTTATCAATGGGAGCAATAGCATTAGTAGCAGCAGGTATCGTATTCGGTTTGGGAGCACTAGGTGCAGGTATTGGTAACGGTTTGATCGTAGGTCGCGCTTTGGAAGGTATTTCCCGTCAACCAGAACTTCGTGGTACGCTTCAAACAACAATGTTTATCGGGGTAGGTCTAGTTGAGGCAATGCCGGTCGTAGCATTGGTTCTTGCGTTCATCTTTATGGGAAAAGCTTAAGAAACCGTTTGGCGGGGCTGGCATTAGCTACCACGCCTTCGTTTTGCCCATGTTATCAGAAGGGAGTGACGTTACTTGCATATTGAATGGTCCACATTTTGGATACAACTCGTCTCGTTCTTAATTTTATATTTGTTGCTTTCTAAATTTGCCTTCGGTCCACTGTTCGGCATGATGGAAAAACGCAGACAATTAGTTAAAGATCAAATCCAAACAGCTGAAGCAAGCCGCAAGCAAGCTGATCAACTGTTAGAGGAACAAAAGCAAGCGCTGCAACAAACTCGTAAGGAAGCTTACGATATCATTGAGCAAGCGAAGCATACTGGTTCCAAGCAAGCGGATGATATTATTCATGCTGCTAGTGCAGAAGCGAATCGTCTGAAAGACGAAGCGTTGAAGGATATCGAAAATGAGAAGAACAAAGCGGTTGCCGCTCTTCGCAGCCAAGTTGGCGCGATGTCCGTTCTGATCGCATCCAAAATTATTGAGAAACAAATCGACGAAAAGTCACAAGAAGAACTTGTTGAGCATTACCTCAAAGAGGTAGGAGGCAACGTATGAGTGACATCGTCGTAGCGAAGCGTTATGCCAAAGCTTTATTCGAAGTAGCGAAGGAAAAGAATCTTATTTCCCAAGTTGAAGATGAGCTTAAATCTGTAGCTAGTGCGATTAGGGATAATGCAGACTTGCAGAAGTTCCTGAACCATCCGAACATCGGGAATACCGCTAAAACGGACCTGCTGAAGCAGATTTTCGAAGGCAAAGTTTCCGAACCGGTGTGGAACACGCTGCTGGTCTTGATTGATAAAGGAAGACTATCCATTTTGGATGCCTTAGTGAGTGATTTTACGAAGGTTGCGAATGAAGCTCTTGGACAAGCGAGCGCTATCGTTTACTCAGCATTCGCATTGTCAGATGCACAGCAAGCGGAAATTGCTTCACATTTTAGTAAAGTAACAGGTAAAACGATTCGTGTTTCGTCCGTGGTTGAGCCTAAGCTGCTCGGCGGCGTACAAGTGCGTATCGGTGATCGTTTATATGATGGAAGCTTGGCAGGCAAGTTAGACCGCTTGTCCAAAGCATTAGTTTAACACAAGCACTGTAAGAATAGGGGTGAAGTTCGTTGAGTATCAAACCTGAAGAAATCAGCTCATTGATTAAACAACAGATAGCAAACTATAATTCCGATATCCAAGTGGTTGATGTAGGTACAGTCATTCAAGTTGGTGATGGTATCGCTCGTGCTCACGGCTTGGAAAGCGTAATGGCAGGCGAGCTGCTTGAGTTTCCAAGTGGCGTTCTAGGTTACGCGTTTAACCTGGAAGAAAGCAACGTAGGTATCGTTATTCTCGGACCTTACAAAGATATTCGTGAAGGCGACCAAGTTAAACGTACTGGCCGTATCATGGAAATCCCTGTAGGTGATGCTCTACTAGGCCGTGTTGTTAACCCATTGGGTCAACCAGTCGATGGTAGAGGTCCTATCGAAACAACTGGATTCCGTCCAATCGAATCCCCAGCACCAGGCGTTATGGCCCGTAAATCGGTACATGAGCCAATGCAAACAGGGATCAAAGCGATTGACGCGATGGTACCAGTTGGCCGTGGACAACGTGAGTTGCTCATCGGTGACCGTCAAACAGGTAAAACAGCGATCGCAATCGATTCGATCATCAACCAAAAAGGCAACGGCGTTAAATGTATCTACGTTGCTATCGGTCAAAAGCAATCAACTGTCGTAGGTGTTGTTGAAACACTTCGTCACGCTGGCGCTTTGGACTACACAATCGTTGTAACAGCTTCTGCTTCTGAGCCTTCACCAATGCTTTGGTTGGCTCCGTACGCAGGTTGCGCAATGGGTGAGTACTTCATGTACAAAGGCGAGCACGTGTTGATCGTCTATGATGACTTGTCCAAACAAGCAGCTGCTTACCGTGAGTTGTCCCTCTTGCTTCGTCGTCCACCGGGTCGTGAAGCTTATCCAGGGGATGTTTTCTACTTGCACTCCCGTCTTCTAGAGCGTGCTGCGAAATTGAATGATGAGCTAGGTGGCGGTTCCATGACGGCACTTCCATTCATTGAAACACAAGCAGGCGATATCTCGGCATATATTCCTACGAACGTAATTTCGATTACGGACGGACAAATCTTCTTAGAATCCGACTTGTTCTACTCAGGTCAGCGTCCAGCGGTTAACGTTGGTAACTCTGTATCCCGTGTAGGGGGCTCTGCACAAACGAAAGCGATGAAAAAAGTTGCCGGTACACTTCGTGTTGACTTGGCACAATATCGTGAGCTTGCTGCATTTGCTGCATTCGGATCTGACTTGGATAAAGCAACACAATCGCGTTTGGACCGTGGTGTTCGTACGCTTGAAATTTTGAAACAAGGTGTTCACCAACCGATGTCATTGGAGAAGCAAGTTGCTTCCCTTTACACAGTTGTTAAAGGACATGTGGATGATCTTCCAGTTCAAGACGTTACACGTTTTGAAGGTCAATTCTTGGCTTTCTTGGAATCGAACCGTCCAGAAATTCTACACAGCATTCGCGATACGAAGGACATCACTCCGGATAACGATAAAGCGCTAGTAGAAGCCATTGTTCAATTCAAAAAGAGCTTCGCAGCTTCTGTATAAATCATGATGGCAGAGCTTCATGTTGAAGTGAAGCTCTGCCTACCGTGTTAATCCTGGGCAGGCTGATCGCCTGAATTCAGGTCTTCGAATGAAGGCTTTTCTAAGCCTCAAAAGAGAGGTGAGCAGGTATGGCAAAAGGAATGCGCGAGATTAAGCGCCAAATCAAGTCCACACAAAGCACGAAACAAATTACGAGAGCGATGGAAATGGTCTCTGCAGCAAATTTGAGACGAGCACAACGTTCTGCGGAAGCAGCGCGTCCTTACTCAGACAAGTTGAAAGAAGTCGTTCAAAGCATCGCAGCTGGAAGCAAAGGGATCAAACACCCGATGCTACAGACACGCGAAGTGAAGAAGACAGGCTATTTAGTAATCACCTCGGATCGTGGATTGGCCGGAGGTTACAACGCTAACGTGTTGCGGAAGGTCATGACCGAGATTCGTGAAAACCATAAATCAACAGCTGAATATTCGATTTTTGTAATCGGACGTAAGGGCAGTAACTTCTTTCGCAAGCGCAACATGCCAATTGTAGAAGAAGTAACAGGTGTTCCGGATTCACCGAAATTCGCGGATATCAAGTCAGTCGCTTCAGCAGCAGTGAAGAACTTCGAAAATGGAACGTATGACCAGTTGTTCTTGGTATACAACCAATTCAAAAATGCGATTACCCAAGTTCCAACCATGATCCGCCTGCTTCCTATGGAAGAAGTTACTGGCGTGGCTGCTGCTAGTTATGAGTATGAGCCATCACCAGAAGGTGTTCTGGAAGTATTGCTGCCTAAATATGCAGAAACGCTTATTTACAGTGCTGTACTGGAAGGTAAAGCAAGTGAGTTTGGTGCGAGAATGACAGCGATGAACTCCGCTACGAAGAATGCAACGAAAATGATCAGCGGCTACACACTAGCTTACAACCGTGCGCGTCAAGCCTCGATTACCCAGGAAATATCGGAAATCGTTGCTGGAGCGAACGCGAACGCATAACAATAAAGCTTCTACGGAAGCAAAGCTTTTCTTAGGAGGGAAACCATGAGCAAAGGGCGCGTTGTAACAATTACAGGGCCAGTCGTCGACATTGAGTTCGAACGCGGACAACTCCCTGAAATCTTGAATGCCATCAAGATTGAAAGAAATGAAAATGGCGTACTATCCACAATGACAGTCGAAGCAGCTGTTCACCTTGGTGACAACCTGGTTCGTTGTATCGCAATGTCCTCAACTGACGGACTTGTGCGTGGAGCAGTAGCTGAAGATACAAAAGCTGCAATTACCGTTCCGGTTGGAGCAGCAACACTAGGTCGCGTGTTTAACGTATTGGGAGAGCCAATCGATGGTATCGAAGGCGTTGACCGTACATTTACAAGCGGCATCCACAAAGAAGCTCCAGCTTTCGACAACTTGTCGACAAAAGCAGAGATTCTTGAAACAGGAATCAAAGTTATTGACCTTATGGCTCCTTATGTTAAGGGTGGTAAAATTGGTCTCTTCGGCGGCGCGGGTGTAGGTAAAACCGTAACGATGCAAGAGTTGATTCACAACATTGCACAAGAGCATGGCGGTATCTCCGTTTTCGCAGGCGTTGGAGAGCGTACTCGTGAAGGTAATGACCTTTACCACGAGATGAAAGACTCCGGCGTTATCGCGAAAACAGCGATGGTATTCGGTCAAATGAACGAGCCTCCAGGCGCGCGTCTTCGCGTAGCATTGTCCGGTTTGACAATGGCTGAGTATTTCCGTGATGAAGAAGGTAAAGACGTTCTTCTTTTCATCGATAACATCTTCCGTTTCACACAAGCAGGTTCCGAGGTTTCCGCTTTGTTAGGCCGTATGCCTTCCGCGGTAGGTTACCAACCAACCCTAGCTACAGAAATGGGTCAATTGCAAGAGCGTATTACCTCCACGAAAAAAGGTTCCGTTACTTCCATTCAAGCGATTTACGTTCCTGCCGATGACTATACGGATCCGGCTCCTGCAACGGCTTTCGCTCACTTGGATGCAACAACGAACTTGGAGCGTAGTATTGCTGCAGCAGGTATCTTCCCTGCGGTAGATCCACTTGCTTCTTCTTCCCGTATCTTGACGCCAGAAACACTTGGCGAAGATCACTATAGAACAGCACAAGGCGTTAAAAAAATTCTTCAACGTTACAAAGAGCTTCTGGATATTATCGCGATCTTGGGTATGGATGAGTTGTCCGATGAGGACAAATTGACTGTACACCGTGCGCGTCGCCTCCGCTTGTTCTTGTCTCAGCCGCTTCACGTTGCTGAGCCGTTCAACGGTTTCCCAGGTCTTTATGTACCATTGAAAGAAACTGTGCGCAGCTTCAAAGAAATCCTTGAAGGTAAGCACGACAACCTTCCTGAAGTAGCTTTCCACAACGTTGGAACGATCGAGGACGCTATCGAGAAAGCAAAAACACTGTAAGCTTGGCATCTAGCCAACGACGGTTTTTGTTAAACTCTAAGGAAGGAGAATCCAAGTGAGTACATTCCTACTGGAAATTGTTACACCGGAGCGCAAAGTGTACGCTGAACAAGTGAACATGGTTAGCGTGAAGGGGTCTGAAGGGGAGCTTGGAATTCTGCCGAATCACATTCCATTGGTCACTCCACTGAGAATTGCACCGATTACTGTGAAGAAAACGGGCTCTAAAGACGAAGTCATTGCAGTGAACGGCGGTTTCATGGAAGTGCGCAAGGATAAGGTGGTTATTTTGGCGGAAAGCGCCGAGCTACCTGAACAAATTGATATTGATCGTGCGAAGGCAGCGAAAGACCGTGCGGAGAAACGTCTTGCGGATAACAAGCAAGATAACGTGGATTTCAAACGTGCTGAAGCTTCTTTACAAAGAGCAGTGACTCGTATCGAAGTGTCCGGGAAATAAATACATGGTTAAAAGCGGGGGGACTTCGGTTCTTCCGCTTTTTTTGCGTTTATGTGATAGAGAAAAAGCTGCCCCTCTCGAAGGAGAGGAGCAGCATAGGAGAATGCTTGATTTTAAGCGTGATGCCAAATGGTGGATTCTCCTGTTTTCGGGCAAGGAGGGAAGGATTCGCCTGCTGTCAGTTCAATGCTTTGTCCGTCGGCATCGCGATAACGCCCCGTTTCCGTAACTTTGTCATTTGTTCTATGTTGGTGGTTAGCATTGGATCCAGTTGCCATATGAATAATCAGTCCTTTCTTGTATCAAAATAGGGAATGTGGTAAGAACCGCATGTCCAATGAATAGTATTACCCATCTACGTGGTATGCTACTCTTAACGCAAAAGAATTAGTGTCGACGCCTAAACCCCTTTTTGTTATACTGATATAGGTGATTATTACCAAAATTCCTTATGAGGGTAAGGAACGCAAAAAAGAAATGGAGGCGGTTACATTCACATGATGTATACAAATAACTATGTAATCGTAGCGATCTTCCTTGGGTTGGGCATTGTTCTACCCATTGTAGCGCTGACGATTGGCAAATGGTTAAGACCGAGTAAACCCGTCGATGAGAAGTACACGACGTATGAGAGTGGTAATGAGCCTGTAGGTGAGGGGCAAATCCGGTTTAACATTCGTTATTATTTGTACGCTTTGATGTTTGTCATCTTTGATGTGGAGACCGTATTCCTCTATCCTTGGGCTGTTGCTTTCGATCAGCTTGGATTGTTTGCTTTAATCGAAATGTGTATTTTTGTAGCCTTGCTTGCCATAGGATTAATATACGCTTGGAAGAAGAAGGTGCTGCGATGGACTTCAGTTTAGAATCGATCTCTCCCGAGGAACGGGAAGAAATAAACCGTAATGTATTTATGACAACACTGGAGCAGGTAAAGGCATGGGCTCGCAGTAATTCGCTTTGGCCATTAACCTTTGGCTTGGCTTGTTGCGCGATCGAAATGATGGGAACAGGCGGATCTCACTATGATTTAGACCGATTCGGAGTCATCTTCCGTACATCACCTAGGCAATCAGATGTCATGATTGTTGCAGGTACAGTAACGAAGAAAATGGCTCCTTTGCTGCGCCGTCTTTACGAACAAATGCCTGAGCCGAAGTGGGTTATCGCGATGGGCTCCTGCGCGACAGCAGGCGGACCTTATGTGAAATCGTACTCGGTTGTTAAAGGTGTCGACCAAATCGTACCTGTGGACGTGTATATCCCAGGTTGCCCACCTAATCCGGCTGCACTTATCTATGGGATTAACAAGCTTCAGGAGAAGATTCGCTATGAAGCGAAGACTGGGAAGCAGGTGACCAATCGATGAGTGAGGAGAAAAAGCCGGAAGAAATGGTAGACAAGACTCCTGATGAAGATGATAAGAAAGTGAATGAATCGCCGTTAGAAGAGGCGATTGCAGAAATTGGCAAGCTTACACCGGAAGCGCGCATGAGTAAGACGCCGCTTAGCGCGGACGTACAAGCAGCCGTGGATCGCGCTGCGGAGATTCAGGCTGCGGATCCGGCGGTTCAGACGACGAGCGAACCGAGCGACGCGCCTGCGGCTGAACTCGCAGAGCGCGCACCGATCGCCGATGCAGGAGCATCGATGCCAGCTACGGACGCGGCGGCTGAGCGCGCCGCGGCAAGAGCCGCGCGGCTCGCAGCGCGCGCGGCCACAGAGACGGGCGAGCCTGCGCCCGCCGGGGCAACAACGCCAGCGTCAGCAGACGCTGGCAGCGAAGATCAGGCGGCCAAAGCCCAGGCCGCCGCAGAAGCCCGCGCCGCGCGTGCCGCAGCACGCGGCGCGAAGACCGAATCGGCGGAGCCAGCCGCGCCGAAGGAGCCTTCACCGAACCAGCCGCTGCTGGACCGGTTGGTGACAATCTTGAAAGCCGAGGCAGGCGAAGACGCCGTCGTCGACGCATTCATCAACGAAAGGGACGCGCATCGCCCTTACGTGGTCATTCACAGCTCGCGCTGGCCGCAGGCCGCGCTAACGCTCAGGGATCACCAGGAGCTGCGATGCGATTACATGCGCAATCTCTCCGGTGTGGACCAAGAAACGCACCTCGAGGTGGCGTATCATCTGCTTTCCCTCACATACAAGCATGAGTATTGTGTGAAAGTGAAGACAGATCGCGAGCAAGCAAGCATACCTTCGGTAGCTGATGTTTGGCCGACGGCCAACTGGAACGAGCGTGAAGCCTTTGACCTTTTTGGCATCGATTTCCCTGGCCACCCGAATTTAGTACGGATCATGATGCCTGATGATTGGGTGGGTCATCCACTGCGCAAAGACTACGAACCGCTTGACCCGGAGGTGTAGCACGTGTTACGGACAGAAGAACTCCTGTTAAATGTTGGTCCTCAGCATCCAAGTACGCACGGCGTTTTCCGCGTGATCGTCAAGCTGGATGGTGAAATCATTCGAGAAGCAATACCCGTTATGGGCTACTTACATAGAGGAACAGAGAAATTGGCTGAAAACCTCAGCTATACCCAAATCATCCCGTACACCGACCGAATGGACTATGTTTCGGCGATGACGACCAACTACGCACTAGTAAACGCCGTAGAGAGAATGATGGGGCTAGAAATTCCTGAACGGGCGGAATTCCTACGATTAATCGTGATGGAGCTGCAGCGCATTGCGTCCCACATGGTGTGGTGGGGAACATATCTGCTGGACATCGGAGCGATGAGTCCTTTCTTGTATGCGTTCCGTGACCGCGAAATTATTATCGATCTATTCAACGAATTGTGCGGTGCCCGTTTGACGTACAACTACATGCGTGTAGGCGGCGTGAAATGGGATGCACCAGAAGGTTGGATCGAGAAAGTGCGGAAATTCGTGCCGTATATGTATGGCAAATTAGAAGATTATCACACGCTTGTCACCGGAAATGAGATTTTCCTTTCACGGATTAAGGGTGTTGGTAAATATGACGCAGAGACAGCCATTGCATATGGCCTTAGCGGGGCGAACCTGCGTTGTACCGGTGTAGACTGGGATATTCGCAAAACGCAGCCCTACAGCCTGTACAGCCGCTTCCAGTTCGATGTGCCTGTGCGTAATGGCGGGGATTGCTATGACCGTTATTTGATCCGTATGGAAGAAATCAAACAGTCGCTTCGCATCCTGGAGCAAGCGCTAGACGTGTTCCCTGAGGGTGGCGAAACGATGGGCAAAGTACCAAGAGTCATTCGCCCGCCAGAAGGCGAAATCTATGCAGCAATTGAGTCTCCGCGCGGGGAAATTGGTTGTCATATTATTTCCCGAGGTAAGCAAGAGCCCTATCGCTTGAAATTCCGCAGACCGTCCTTCGTGAATCTGCAAATATTGCCCAAGCTGTTAGTTGGGGAGTCGATGACCAATCTCATTACGATTCTGGGCGGCATCGATATTGTCGTTGGGGAGGTGGATGCCTAATGGTCAATCTGTTGGAAGAGAGTCTGACGTGGACGAACTTCTTCGTATTCCTTTTTTGGGGCATCGTGATGCTAATGCTCGTATTGGGGTTCGTTACCTATGCGATCTACTTTGAACGTAAAGTCATTGGCTGGATGCAGCTGCGTATCGGGCCGAATCGGACGGGGCCTTTCGGGCTGCTGCAGAGCGTCGCTGACGTATTCAAGCTTCTCATTAAGGAAGATACGATTCCCAAAAAAGCCGAGCGTGAGCTTTTCATTCTCGCACCCATCATTACCTTTATCCCATCCTTTACGATCATTGCGACTATCCCGTTCTCGGATCGGATGTTCAACGCGAATTTGAATGTGGGTTTGCTCTACTACGTAGCACTAACAGGGATCTCAACGATCGGGATTATTCTTGGCGGTTGGGCGTCCAACAATAAATATGCGTTGCTGGGCGGCATGCGTTCCGCAGCCCAAATGATCAGCTATGAAGTTCCGCTCGTTATCTCGGTCGTTGGTGTAGTCATGATGACAGGCAGCTTGAATTTGCATACGATTGTCGATCATCAATCAGGCGGCTTCTGGCAATGGAATTTCATACCTCAGATCCTCGGTTTCATTATTTTCGTGATTGCGGGTGTGTCAGAGCTTAATCGAACGCCTTTCGACTTACCGGAAGCTGAATCCGAGCTCGTTGCGGGCTATCACGTGGAATACAGCGGTTTCCGCTTCGCGTTTTTCATGCTATCCGAGTATGTGTATGTCTTCGTCATCGCTTCACTCATCTCTCTGATTTTCCTAGGTGGGTGGCATGCGCCATTCGGATTCCTTGATTTCGTTCCAGGCGTCATCTGGTTCCTGTTGAAATTCTCGTCAGTCGTTTTCTTCCTCTTCTGGTTGCGGGCGACACTGCCACGGGTTCGAATTGATCAGTTGATGGGGTTTGGCTGGAAAGTGCTGCTTCCATTGGCACTGGTCAACATGCTGCTGACAGCGATCATCATGACCATCTTTTAAGAGAAACGAAGTCAGTTTTGCTATCGCAAAACTTTAAGGAGTTGAAACACATGAAGGGCATTATGAAAGGTTTAGGCTTCACGTTTAAGCACTTGACTGAGAAGAAAGTAACGTACGCATACCCAGAAGTTCCGATTAAAATGCCGGATCGCTTTCGTGGTATTCAATATTTTGATCCAGAGAAATGCATTGTGTGTAATCAATGTGCGCGCGTGTGTCCGACGGAGTGTATTACGTTAACTGGAAAAGCGAACCCAGACCCTGAGAAAAAGGGGAAGGTCATTGATACATATGACATCAACTTCGAAATTTGTATTCTGTGCGACCTTTGCACAGAGGTATGTCCGACAGAAGCGATCGTGATGACAAACAATTTTGAGTTGAGCAGCTACAGCCGTGACGATTTGTTCAAAAATATGGAGTGGCTGAGCAGCAATACGCAAAATATTCGCCAAGAGAACAATTCTGCGATGCCTAAAGGGGGCGCGAAGAAAGATGTTTAGTGGACTCGGTGATTTCCTATCTAGCGGTACGAGCTGGGCCTTCTTCATCTTCGCACTGCTCGCAATCGGCGGGGCGATTTTTATGATCTCTTTTACAAAAGTCGTTCATATGGTGATTGCGGTTGCCCTTACGTTTATTAGCTTGGCTGGCCTGTATGTCATCCTCGAAGCTGAGTTTGTCGCTTTCGTGCAAGTCCTGATTTATGCGGGTGCCATCTCGATTCTGATGATTTTCGGCATTATGATGACGAAGCATAGACCTAATGAAGATGATGGACCTAAGCGTCCATGGCACGAGGGATTGGCTATTTTAGGCGCGGTGGGCTTGTTCGGAATCTTGTTCTATGCCATTCAAAAGTCGACCTTCGTCTCTTCGGGAGCATTGGATGCTGGCAAGGATAATACCCTCGAAATTGGGAAGCTGCTCTATAATGTGCATGTCATTCCCTTCGAAATCATGTCCGTGCTGCTGACGGTAGCGTTCATCGGTGCTATCGTAGTCGCGAAGAGAGAGGAGGATTAGCGTTGGGTAACTTAATTACTCCTTATCTTACATTGGCGGCGATCCTATTCTGCATTGGACTATACGGTGCATTAACAAAGAAAAATGGGGTTATCGTGCTTCTCTCCATCGAGCTTATGCTCAATGCGGTGAACTTGAATTTGATTGCCTTCTCGAAGCTTGGGGATCATCCCGCATTGACAGGGCAGATCTTCTCCCTCTTTAACATTACGATCGCAGCTGCTGAGGCGGCTGTGGGGATTGCGATATTGATCACGATTTACCGAAATAAAGGTACAGTCGAAGTTACAGATTTGGATTCTATGAAGCGCTAGGAGGCTAACAAGGCTATGGTATCGGACTATTCACAGTACGCCTGGCTCATTCCATTGTTTCCGTTGCTTGCTTTTCTAGCGCTCACGGCGATGGGACGTCAACTCAAGGACTTAGGGATTTACATTAGTATTTTCGCGATGCTGCTTTCATTTATTGTGGCTTTGCTCATATTCGTAGAGCGTATTGGCGGCAAGGTTGAGGACTTCACGTGGGATAAAATGAACTGGCTGCAGGTCGGCGATTTTACGCTGAAAATGGGCTTTGAGGTTACCAATCTTAATTCCCTCATGCTTGTCATCGTCACACTTGTTTCGTTGCTGGTGAACATTTATTCCAAAGGCTACATGAAAGGCGACGAGCGCATTCACGTGTTTTTTGGCTATATCGAGCTGTTCTCTTTCTCTATGCTAGGGCTTGTCATCTCCGAAAATATGCTTGAACTCTACATCTTCTGGGAGCTCGTAGGGGTATGCTCCTTCTTGCTCGTTGGATTCTGGTACTTCAAGCCAGAGGCGAAGGCTGCCGCTAAAAAGGCATTCATCGTCACTCGTATCGGGGATGTGGGCTTGTTTATCGCGATCCTGCTGTTGTATCTATACATGCCAGGGCATGCGCTTGATTTCACATCCATACATAATGCCTTCACAACGGGCAAAATCGACCCAACGATCGTCACGTGGATCGCTGTCATGATTTTCATCGGGGCGATGGGTAAATCCGGTCAATTCCCGCTGCACACATGGTTACCTGATGCGATGGAAGGACCAACGCCGATCTCGGCGCTGATCCACGCCGCAACGATGGTTGCTGCTGGGGTGTACCTCGTGGCACGGACGTTTGATATTTTCCACGCTTCGCCGGATGCGTTGATGGTTGTTGCTTATGTCGGTGGATTTACCGCCATATTTGCAGCTACGATCGGAATCGCACAGAATGATATTAAGCGGATTCTCGCTTACTCGACCGTGAGTCAACTCGGCTACATGATGATGGCGCTGGGGATTGGCGTTTCATTTACGTCAGGCATGTTCCACTTGTTCACACACGCCTTCTTCAAAGCTCTGCTTTTCTTGGGCGCAGGTAGTGTCATTCACGCGGTTCATACGCAAAATATCAACGAAATGGGCGGCTTATCCCGCAAAATGAAAATCACGACCTGGACCTTCGCGATTGGAACGCTGGCCTTAGCTGGTATCTTCCCATTCGCAGGCTTCTGGTCGAAGGATATGATTCTAACGGAAGCGTACGAGCATAATCAGCTTCTGTTCTGGGTCGGTGTGATTGCGGCGTTCTTCACCGCTTTCTATATGTCACGCCTGTTCTTCCTTGTGTTTATGGGCTCGTCTAGAGCGAAAGCACATGCTTCGGAGGATCACGATGATCACGAGCACAACCACACTCATGAGCCGCATGAATCTCCGGCATCTATGACGACACCGCTTATTATTTTAGCAGCGCTTGCTGTCGTAGCAGGTTTTGTGAATACGCCATTCAATGAATGGCTGGGTCACTGGCTGACAGGACAAGAACACGAAGAAACAGTGAACTGGACCGTTATTATTTTGTCCACGCTAGCTGGATTGCTAGGTATTGGTCTTGGGTACCTGATCTATCTCAAACGCACCATTCCTCGGGACATCGTTTCGGGTAAAATGCCTTGGTTATATACTTTGCTTAATCGCAAATATTTCATCGATGAAATCTATGATGTTATTGTTGTCAAACCGCTTCGCGGTCTAGGCTCCATCCTAGAATGGATTGATATCTACATCATAGACGGGATTGTACGCTTGGTTGCTTTCACCGTGGTCAGTCTTGGACGCTTAGGCTCCCGACTTCAAAATGGTCAACTGCAGTCCTACGGGGTCATCATGCTACTAGGGATGTTGATTCTGGCACTTGCCATTGCAGGAAGGAGGTTCATACATGCTGGATAATCTACCCATTTTAAGTATGATCGCCTTCTCACCTTTGCTAGGTGTTCTCGTCCTGCTCTTCCTACGGGGAGATCGTGGACGTTTAATCAAAACGGTAGGTATCGTCACGACGCTCATTCCGCTTATTTTGGCGGCATGGCTGTATGTGGACTATAACTATCAAGGGGATCCGCTACAGTACAAAGAACAGCTTGATTGGATCAAAGTTCCCTTAAATCACGAGGGAATTCAGCAAATTACACAATTCTTCTTCGAGTTTAAATATTCATTGGCTGTCGATGGCATTTCGTTGCCACTCGTCTTTCTAACGGCGCTGATCTCGTCCATGGCGGCATTAGCATCGGTTTACATTAAGAAACGTTGGAAAACGTATTTCATTCTGTTCCTTTTGCTGGAAACGGGCATGTTCGGTGTATTCATGGCACAGGATCTCTTCTTGTTCTTCCTGTTCTTCGAAATTACACTCGTGCCGATGTTCTTCCTGATCGGAATTTGGGGGTATATGAACCGTGAGCAAGCGGCAAACCGCTTCTTGCTGTATAACGGTCTCGGCTCAGCGATCATGCTGATTGCGTTCTTAATTCTGGTTACGACTGCTGGTTTTAACCAAGACCCGTCGCAGACAGAAGCTATCATTTACTACAGCGGCGACATCCATACGATTGCGCACAACCTATTGCAGGCCCCTGAAGCTTACGTGAATCAGACGGGCACGCCGTTCTTCATGAGTCAAGCTATGAAATGGACTGTGTTCATCATGCTATTGGTCGCTTTCGGGATCAAGCTGCCGATCTTCCCGTTCCATACGTGGATGCTGAAAGTACATACAGAGGCTCCGCCTGCTGTTGTTATGATTCACTCCGGGATTTTGCTCAAAATGGGGGCCTACGGCCTTATCCGTTTCGGTATCATGTTCTTCCCGGCGGAAGCCCAGCAATGGGCGTGGGTGCTCGCGCTCCTCGGCGTCATTAACATCGTGTACGGCGCACTTCTCGCGATGGTCCAAAAAGACTTCAAACTCGTGCTCGCTTACTCGAGTATCAGCCACATGGGCATCGTCTTGTTGGGACTTGCTGCTTTCAACATTGCAGGTCTGCAAGGCGCCGTGTTCCAGTTGATCTCACACGGTCTGATCTCAGCCCTGATGTTCTTGCTCGTCGGCAGTATCTACGAGCGAACCGAAACCACGCAGCTCGATCGCTTGGGCGGTCTCGCGAAGAACATTCCTTTCATCAGCGGTATTCTGCTGATCGGGGGCATGGCCTCGCTCGGATTGCCAGGCTTATCCGGCTTCATCAGTGAGTTCCTCGCGTTCGTTGGACTCTTCGAAACACACCGTGTGTACGCGATTGTCGGTACACTGGGTATTATCTTCGCAGCGGTTTACGTGCTGCGCGGGGTGTTAAACATCACGTTCGGCCCTAAGCAGCCGAGCTTACTGCAGCAAGGGATGCGCGACGCGCGTCTCATCGAGGCTGTGCCGATGATTACTTTGGTCGCGTTCATTCTCTTGCTGGGCGTGTACCCAAGCGTGCTGAGTCAGCCGCTTCAACAAACCATTGGCAGCTTGGATCAATTGATCCATAGCGTAGCCGGGAAGATAGGAGGTTAGTCCAGTGGAACAGATTAGACTCCATGCTGCTGATTTGATGCATCTGCTCCCTGAGCTTGCGCTGGTTGCAACCGCGATCATCCTATCTCTCTTGGATTTGGTTCTGCCGAACCGTTTCAGCCGTTCGATTATCGGATGGTTAACATTAGTCGGCATCGCGATTTCCGCCGTGTTCGTTGTCCTGCAACTGAATCCGGACGAGGCGATTCAGCTTCTGAATCAAAGCTATCGCGTCGACGATTTCTCGAACTTGCTTAAATTATGTACCCTTGTCGGTACGGGACTTATCGTCTTTATGAGCTTAGGCTTCGTAAAAGAGGATAGCATCCCGCATGTCGGGGAGTATTATTACTTCTATTTGCCTGCTGCGTTAGGGGCCATGATCATGTCATCCTCAGGTGATTTGATTACCCTCTACGTAGGATTGGAGCTACTCAGTATCACCTCTTACTTAATGGTTGCCATGAAGAAGAGAGACAGCAAGTCCAATGAGGGAGCATTCAAGTACTTGGTGATGGGCGGTATTTCATCCGCGATCATTTTGTACGGTATGTCCTTCCTGTATGGGATGGTCGGTTCTGCGAATCTACAAGAGATTGGCGCAGCCCTTCCGACATTGGTCACATCGTATGAGCCGTTGCTCTACGTCGCCTTCTTCCTGCTGCTGACAGGCTTCGGCTTTAAGATCGCGGCAGCGCCATTCCACAGCTGGGCGCCGGATGTGTATGAAGGAGCGCCAACACCGGTTACGGCATTTTTGGCTGTCGTGTCCAAAGCGGCCGGCTTTGCCATCTTGTTCCGTGTCTTCTACGTATTGTTCGGATTTAGCAGCTTCGAAGAAAGTAAATTGCAGTCCGATGTGTTCCTAGCGATATCTGTTATGGCAGCCATCGCGATGGTGGTGGGGAATTTCATTGCATTGAAGCAGACGAATATGAAAAGGCTACTCGCCTATTCGGGAATTGCAAATGCCGGCTACTTGCTTGTTCCAATCGGTACGTACTTTTCGGCCACGCATTATGCCAACTTCTCGGAATTCATTTTCTACTTAATCGCGTATATGTTTATGAACATTGGCGCTTTCGCGGTGTTGATGATTATCGAACAGGCTGAGGGACATACCGAGGCCAAAGGCCTCGCAGGTTTGTACTATCGCGCACCTTTAACGGCTGTAGCCATGGTGTTGCTCGTACTTTCCTTAGCTGGTATCCCCATATCAGGTGGATTCTTCGGTAAGCTCTACATTATCTTAGGCACGATGCAGACGCAGCAATACTGGCTGGGGTCCCTAATGATCGCAACCAGCGTTGTTTCGTTCTACTATTATTTCAGCATTGTGCGCCAAATGTTCATGCGCAGCGATTATGAGCCTGCCGCTATCAAAGTATCCGTACCATTAGGCATTACGGTTTGGTTATGTGTCCTGATCAGCGTGGCCCTTGGCGTGGTTCCGCACTTGGTGCTGAAAGCCATTGAGAGCATCTTTACCTTGACGAAGGATTTTATCATCATGTAAATGCGTTGCAACAAGGCCTTTCCTACTCAAAAAGTAGGGAGGGTTTTTTCTGTTTTATAGAAATGGCGTGAATTTCAAATCGTGAACTGTCTCGGAGCTACGGAACTTCGTACTAAGAGTCCCGCGACCAGCTCCAGACCATAGAAAATGAGCCGCATGGTTTAAGTCGGACAACTCCCAGAAAATACTTGAAAAATATTTCGTAAGATCCGAACTTTTTGCGAAGATAAACCGTTATAGGTATCGAGAAGATGTTTATTGTGGTATAGATATATAAGTAAATGACAGAAGAGATTCAATTTGGGATAAAGGACCTGATGTGATGAAATATATTCGATACGTAGGCCCCATGATACTGATGATGTTGCTTGTCCTAGGACTAACAGGGTTTGTGACCAACGTAGAGGCAGCTTATGCGGTGTCATCGGATCCCATGAGGGTGAAACAAACCTATTTGGATATGATTCGCGTTGATCAAGCGTGGGCGGCGGCAGGAGACTCTCGTTCGCCAATCGTAGTCGCTGTAGTTGACACAGGGGTTGACCTTGGACATCCAGATTTAATTGGTAATTTAGTGGATGGTGTGAACCTGTTGCAGGCTTCTAAGAAGCCTTTTGATGATAATGGACATGGAACCAACGTAGCCGGCTTGATTGCCGCTGCGATTAATAACGATAAAGGTATTGCGGGAATCGCTCCCAATGCCAAGATTATGCCAATTAAGGCGCTAGAAGCAGATGGAACTGGCGGCGAAGCCAAGCTGGGTGAAGGCATTAAATACGCAGTCGATCACGGAGCGAAAATCGTTGTGCTTTCCTTAGGGTTAAACAAATATTCGGATTACCTGGCAGGTGTTGTGCAGTATGCCGAGGATCATAATGTATTGCTCGTCGCTGCTGTTGGTAATGAAAGTACGAGTGTGAAATACCCCGCGGCGTATCCAACGGTGCTTTCTGTGGGTGGTGTAAGTATAAATAAGCTGGCTGATCCACGATCAAATTATGGCCCAGAGCTCGATGTTATGGCGCCTTGGGACGTATACACGACAGCACTTGGCGGGGGTTATCAGTACCAAGATGGCAGCTCAATGGCTGCGCCTCAAGTGGCAGCAGCAGCAGCATTGGTCTGGGGGAAATACCCGGCGATGACGGCGTATCAGTTGCGGTCGCAGATCGAACAATCGGCGCAGGACTTGATGACCAAAGGGTGGGACACCAAGACAGGTTACGGCTTATTGAACATCGAGAAGGCTCTGACCGAACCGTATAAGCAAGATCGTTTCGAGCCGAATGATCTAGCGAGTCAGGCAGCATCACTACCGAGTCATACGATGGTTAAAGTGAATCTCAGCTCGGGGCAGGATCAGGACTGGTATGCGATTGATGCCGCATATGACGGGTACATTCAATTAGAGGTACAGCCCGAAGATGGTGCCGGTATCCGCGTGAATTTCGATTCTGGGCAAAGTTTTCTTGCGGCCAGTGGTACTTCTGACGGAAATCAGCCGTTCACAGTTGCTGTGACCAAAGGGCGCACCTATGTCCAGTTGGAGAACGTAGATCGCGCACGCAAGACACTATTGAATTACACGGTGCAGACGGACTTTGTGATTTATACGGATCCTTTTGAGGATAATGATAAGCAGTACAAAGCGTATACGTTGCCAGAGCGCAGTCAGACCCTGCGAGGTACTTTTCATGAAAAAGGTGACCTCGATTGGTTCGCACTAACGCTTGAACACTCTGGCACGATGCGCCTCAGACTTTCCACCGATACGGGGCGGATCGATCCCATGCTTCTTTTCCAGAAAGAAGGGGAGAAGGGGGCGACGATTGATCAAGCTGGCGATGGCGGTATAGAAGTTAGCTCGCAGATGGAATTGCTTCCTGGGCAATATTATATTCGCGTTAGTAATGTGAAGGATTATGCCGGACCGATTACGGGTGAATATACCTTAGAGATTGAGTATACGCCCAAATTAATTGACCCTAACGAGCCGAATGATAAATCGTATCAAGCTACATTTGCAGCAATGAATGCTGGGTATGAGGGTGTTTTTAACAAAAATGAAGACGTCGATTGGTTTGAATTCCGATTGACATCAGATAGCTTGGCCCAAGTGAGATTAACGAATATTCCAACTTCACGTACCTTATATGCCACCTTGTATAATAATTCCTTGCAGGAGCAAGGCACCTATCGTAGTGAGAGTGGCTCGAGTCAGCTCAATTTCGAAAAACCTTTGCCCGAAGGAACGTATTATATTAAGCTCCAGGCGAACCAGTGGTTCATGAGTCAGATGTATCGCTTGCAGTTGAATAGTTATGAGCTTGTCAGCGGGTACGTTGACATTGCAGGACATTGGGCACAGGATGCCATTAGCCAACTCACCGAGCAAGGCATGATTAGCGGATATGGGAACTATCGTTTTGCTCCGAATCAGTCGATTACAAGGGCCGAAGCGGCTACCGTGCTGTCACATGCTTTGCATTTAACGAAACGCAAGGATTTACGATTTAGTGATTTGAATGCTTCACACTGGGCTTACGCGGACATTGCCAAAACGGTTCAAGCGTCGATCGTAGACGGTTACCCGGATGGTACCTTTGACCCCGATGGCAAGCTGACCCGTATGGAAATGGCACAAATGCTCGCGCGCAGCATGAATATGACGGGGAAGCTACGAGGAAATACACCTTTTAGCGATGTGAGTGAATCCTACTGGGGTGTGGGTATTCTGAAGCAGATGTCGGCAGATGGTTGGATCAGCGGGTTCCCCGACGGGACCTTTCATCCGGAAGATCAGGCAACACGGGCTGAATTTGTGACATTGCTGGTCAAAGTCGTAAATCGATAATATCGAAGAGGAGTGACCTATGAGCGAGACGGACAAATGGAGTGAAGTGGCGCAATATGCGTCGTTGATGAATATGGCCAGTATAGCTGTCTATATTCTTTGCATCGGTTTAGCCTGGTGGTCGCTGCAAGCGTTCCGCTTTGATGTTTTGCTGCGGAGGCCCAAAGGCGCACAAGCGATTATGCTGCAAATTTTACTTTCGATCGGACTCGGGCAGTTGGTTGCGGGCTTTTTTATTCAGTATTTAGGCCTCTCCATGAGCTTCAGTAAGATGTTTTAATGACATTTCCCGAATAATGCTGAAGTTTGTTGTCAACAATGGATAATAGCACGGAATGAAAATCGCAATAGGCTTCGAACTCTATGTGGGGCAATCTCTGACTGCCAAAAGAACACAGTTGTATCAATGCAGCTTCAAATGATAAACTTAAGAAATGTGCGAAACCTGTCTTTTAAAATAAGTGCGCGGAGGGACCATGATGAGCAAAATTATCGTCCGCGGTGGCCGAAAGCTAGCTGGCAATGTGAAAATCAACGGAGCAAAGAATGCGGTACTGCCGATTATTGCGGCTTCCATTTTGGGGTCGGAAGGTGAAAGCGTCATCCATGATGCGCCTCCCCTTGACGATGTACTAGTCATTAATAAAGTGTTGCAAAGTTTGGGGATTGAAGTCGAATATAATCGTCAAACGATTCGAGTGAAGGCTGCGCAAATTAATACTTGTGAAGCTTCCTATGATCTAGTCCGTAAAATGAGAGCCTCTTTCCTCGTAATGGGTCCTTTGTTAGCTAGGCTGGGTCAAGCGAGAATATCGCTTCCAGGCGGTTGTGCGATTGGCACAAGACCGATTGACCAGCATCTCAAAGGCTTTGAAGCGATGGGTGCCGATATTGAACTGGGTCAAGGCTATATCGAAGCGAAAGTGAAAGGGCGCCTGAAGGGTGCCAAAATTTATTTGGATGTCGCCAGCGTAGGCGCAACCGAGAACATTATGATGGCCGCAACGCTTGCGGAAGGTACAACAACAATTGAAAATGCGGCTAAAGAGCCGGAAATTGTTGATTTGGCCAATTATCTGAATGCGATGGGCGCTGTGATCCGCGGTGCGGGAACGGGTGTTATTCGCATTGAGGGCGTCGAGAAGCTTCGCGGCTGCGTACATACGGTGATCCCAGATCGCGTAGAAGCCGGTACGTACATGATCGCTGCAGCGATTACGGGCAGTGAGCTGTATATGGAAGGCGCGATCGGTGACCACCTTCGCCCTATCATTTCCAAAATGCAGGAAATGGGCGTTACGATCGAAGAAGATGAGAACGGCATTCGCGTTCGGGCTACAGGTCCGCTGCGCGCGGTAGATGTGAAAACATTGCCGTATCCCGGCTTCCCAACCGACATGCAGTCGCAAATGATGGCGCTGCTAATGGTGGCTGACGGAACGAGTCTTGTAACTGAGACCGTGTTCGAGAACCGGTTTATGCACGTGGATGAATTCGCGAATATGAACGCAAACATTAAAGTGGACGGACGGACGGCTATCGTCAGTGGTAACTCGAAGCTGCGCGGTGCGAAGGTGTGCGCAACAGACCTTCGTGCTGGTGCGGCGCTCATTCTCGCGGCATTAGCGGCTGACGGTGAAACCGAGATCTCGGGTGTTCACCATATCGATCGTGGATATGTCGACATTACAGACGTTCTGCGCGAACTAGGTGCCGATATTTATCGCTCGGTCCCACAAGAAATCGAGCAGGAAGTAGCGGAGCTTGGGTTTTTCAATATCCAGCCAACGCTAGCATAATACAAGAGGAACCATCAGGGAGTTGCCCTGGTGGTTCTTTTTTTTCGCCGTCTCACGCATCCTCGAGAATACATCATTCTCATCCTCTCTGCATCGATTCCAACGGGTTAATGCAGCAAATATCCGAAAACACGAGAGAAGTCATGCACTTTCGCATCATTTTTCCAGCCATTGGGGGTAAGGGATACGGCGGGAGTCACTGGAACGATGGGGAGCCACGGAACTAAGTCCCTTCTATTGTGCTGGGTGCATTCCTCATATTTTCACACAGCCTATCAACACCTAACCGACCTCCTCCAAGTTCTATTCTAGCAACCCCTCTCATAAGCTAAGACATACCAAAATTCCTGCTAGTAAACGCGCTTATGGAGGCTGCTCAGACATATGTTCAAAAAGAAGCGAGTACTCGTACTCAGAAAAGGGGTCATCCTGTGGATGACTGTTTGCTTATCTTCCATGTTGAGTGTCACTATCATTGTGCCTGGGTTGCTAGTCAAGAAGATTCCGACCGACGAGGTGTACCCCATCCCAATTGCAGGCTCAACCTTGCAAGAGACTAGTGCCGAACAAGGGCTGATGATCCCGGTGTATTTGACGAAACAGGCGACTGTTCAAACTGTTCCACTAGAGCAATATGTGAGAGGGGTGCTAGCCGCCGAAATGCCCGTCGATTTCGAGCTAGAGGCCCTCAAGGCGCAAGCGATGGCAGCCAGAACGTATGTCGTACGTAGAGTCATAGAGAAGGATTATAGCAATATGCCGGTGAATGACGCACTTGTGACGGATACGACAGCTCATCAGGCCTATTTAACGGATCAAGAGCTCAGAGCAAGGTGGGACAGGTCCAAGTATGAAACGAATATGGCCAAGATTGATAGAGCTGTCAATGAGACCAAGGATAAAATACTGACCTATGGACATGAACCGATCAACGCGACTTTTTTCTCAACAAGTAATGGCTTTACCGAGAATTCAGAAGAGTACTGGCCTTTCAAAAGCCCTTATCTACGCAGCGTGCCTAGTCCGTGGGATATCAAGCTTTCCTCTCGCTATCAAGAAAGTGTCACGATCAGCTACAAGACGATGCTTCAGAAGCTAGGTTTGACAAGCATTGCGACGACGGATACGAGCGCCAAAGGCATGAAGGTACTCTCTTGGTCTACTGGACATCGGATAAAAAGTATGACGATAGGCGGCAAGGTTTTCTCAGGACGCGAGGTGAGAGAGAAGCTAGGTCTAGCATCCTCTCAATTTGCTTGGAAATGGGCAGGCTCTCAAATTACGATTACCACGTACGGCTTCGGCCACGGTGTAGGTCTCAGTCAATGGGGCGCCAACGGTATGGCGATGGAAGGGAAAACGGCGGAAGAGATCGTAACCTACTATTACACGGGGATCTCTATTGAAAATGCAGCCTCTTTTCTCCACAAATCTTAAACTCGTATCGTTTCTATAAAAATATCTTTCTGCAAGTATAAAACCTTGGAAACTGTCAAGAATGGTTGATGAGGTGATAACCATGAGTGATAATAACAAAGGTTTTCAGAAAGAAGAAGCTCCTAAAACTGTTCAAGGAGCACAAGGTCCAACATCTGCATGGAAGAGGTTGCTTGCTAAGAAATGGGTATTCCCAGCGACGTATGTGGCAGCAGCAGCAATTATCTTAACCTTAATGTGGGTGTACCAGGGAGCAGGAACGAAAACAGTCAGCGAAGCAGAACTGGGTCTTAAGGTTAGCAGTACAGAACAAACCGATAATCCGAGAGCACCACATGATGGGGCTGTCGCGGTTAACGGAACAGCAGAAGCAATGCAATGGCCTGTCAAAGACAGAGCAGCTGTCGAAGTGGCGATTCCTTTCTATGACACGAATGCATCCAATGATGTGAAGGCGGCGGCCATGATCGAATATATCGATCAACTGACTCCGCACACTGCAATTGACTTGAAAGCTAAAGATGGTGCAGCTTTCGATGTGCTAGCGGCACTGGGTGGAAAAGTAACGCAAGTAGAGAAGAATCCTGTTGTGGGCGATCTGGTTGAAATCACACACAGCAACGGCTTGATTAGTATTTACCAAAGCTTATCTGAAGTGAAGGTAACCAAAGGTGCAGAAGTGAAGAAAGGCGACATCATCGCCAAAGCAGGCCGCAACGATTTCGAGAAGGAAGATGGCGTCCACTTACACTTTGAAGTGCGCCAAGTTAGCGACAATGCAGCCGTTAATCCGGAAAGCCTCCTGAACGTGAAACAATAAGATATAAGTGAAAGGCAGCGGGTACATTCCTGCTGCTTTTTCCTATTTTTCATCCGATTTGTACCCGTATAAGCGGCTAAAGCCCGAATTGCTCCATTATTTTGAAAATAAATATGGGAAATGGGCTTGTCAGGCTTGGTTACGTAGAATATCTAGTCATGCCCCTCATATACTTTACCAAACTATCTCGAGTAGGGAGGCGAGGGGAGTGCACGATTACATCAAAGAGCGAACCATTAAGATTGGTACCTGTATCGTCGAGACCAAGAATACGGTTCGCACCATTGCTAAGGAATTCGGCGTTTCCAAAAGCACGGTGCATAAGGATTTGACGGAAAGACTACCGGAAATCAACCCAGACCTGGCCAATCAGGTGAAGCACATTTTGGAGTATCACAAGTCCATTCGACACCTTAGGGGAGGAGAAGCGACAAAAATTAAGTATCGTAAGACCCGTAATCCTAAGCTTTCCGAAGTTCTGGTAACGGTTAAGTCCTAAGATACCCTTCATCCCGAGATGTTTCCTGTGTTTCCTATAACTGGGCGTGTCGAAATTTCACGGAAAAAGAGGAAAACATGCATTTATAGCGAATTTAGCTTATAATTAGAACTGTATATACGAGCGCCGATTCTTCACGGGATGGACGGTAGGTTTAGGGAGGATTAATTAGAAATGTTCAGCAAGGATATAGGAATAGATCTCGGCACGGCAAATGTGCTTATTCATGTAAAAGGTCGCGGAGTTGTGCTTGATGAGCCATCTGTAGTTGCGATTGAAAGCGATACGAAACGCGTGTTGGCTGTTGGTGAAGAAGCCTTCCGCATGGTAGGTAGAACACCTGGTAACATCATTGCGATTCGTCCGCTTAAGGATGGCGTTATTGCGGATTTTGATATTACGGAAATGATGTTGAAGCATTTCATCGCGAAAATTGGGGGCAAGAATTGGTATTCTCACCCGAGAATACTGATCTGCGCCCCTACCAACATTACCTCAGTTGAGCAGAAAGCGATTCGCGAAGCAGCTGAGCGCAGCGGTGCCCGAGAGGTATTCATGGAAGAAGAACCGAAGGCGGCAGCAATTGGTGCCGGTATGGATATCTTCCAGCCTAGCGGTAACATGGTTGTTGATATTGGTGGAGGGACGACGGATGTTGCCGTGTTATCCATGGGCGACATCGTCACCTCCTCTTCTATTAAGATTGCTGGCGACAAGTTCGATACAGCGATCATGAAGTACATCAAAAATAAGTACAAGCTGCTTATCGGTGAACGGACAAGCGAAGATATTAAGTTGAAAATTGGAACGGTATATCCACATGGGCGAGATCAAGAGATGGATATTCGCGGAAGAGATATGGTATCCGGACTTCCATTGACCATTACGATCCACTCCAGCGAGGTACAAGAAGCGCTATGGGATCCGGTTTCCTCCATCGTCACAGCGGCGAAGAGCGTACTTGAGCGGACACCTCCTGAGTTATCTGCGGATATTATTGACCGTGGTGTCATTCTGACAGGCGGCGGCGCATTGCTGCATGGTCTTGACCAATTGCTTGCAGATGAGTTGAAAGTGCCTGTATTAATTGCAGAAGATCCAATGTCCTGTGTTGTTAAAGGCACGGGGATTATGCTGGATAATTTAGATAAAGTATCCAAACGTAAGTTTTAGTTAATACACGACCTAAGAGGTGACTAGATGTTAAGAGGACTGTATACCGCGGCGGCAGGGATGATTTCTGAGCAACGCAGACACGATACCATAACGAATAACATTGCCAACTTGAATTCCCCTGGCTTTAAACAGGGGAATGCCTTATCGCGTTCGTTTCCAGAAATGCTCATCTCTACGATTCGCGGTGGACAAGGTGCCTCTCCAGCGCCGCTTGGGAAGATGAGCTTAGGTGTGTTCTCCGAGGAGAGTATCTCTGTTCATTCACAGGGCGATCTACAAGAGACGAACAACCCCTTCGACTTCGCGCTTGTATCGAACATTCAACTGCCTGGCGTGACGTTTGATGCTACAGGGAAGTACGTGAATGAAGACGGAGAGCGTACGTTTCAGCCTCAGGCTTTATTTACGGTGCTGAATCCGAATGGCGAGCAGCGGTACTCCTTGAACGGGAAGTTCACTGTCGATGCAGCAGGTCAGCTTGTAAATGCCAATGGTGAACAAGTGTTGGGCCGAGATGGACAACCCATGGTGCTGTTGGATGGGACAGGTCAACCGATCACGTCCTTTAAAGTAACAAATAAAGGCGAGTTCATGGACAGCGACGGTCGTCCGATCGTGGATGCGGCAGGTGCGCCGATCGGTTTGATGCTTTCACGTGCAGAGAATCCGAATCTGTTACTACGTGAGGGAAATGGGTTACTACGCATTAATCCGGGGGATGAAGCGACGATCACACAAGTAGCGCCAGGCGACCAAGTTGAAGTACGTCAGGGCTTTATTGAGCGTTCGAACGTGGATTCCGCGCAATCAATGGTCGATATGATGTCGGCGCTGCGCGCTTATGAAGCGAATCAGAAGGTCATCCAGTCGTATGATAAAAGTATGGACAAAGCAGTAAACGAAGTAGGACGCGTCTAAATCTAGCTTGCGAAGGGGCCAGCCATGAACAATTCCATGATTAACTCATCGGTATCCATGCACAGCTTACAGCAAAAGCTGGATATTCTCTCCAATAACATAGCGAATGTGAATACCAACGGCTTCAAGAAGAAAGAAGCCTCCTTCGAGGACGTATTGACGAATGTTCAAACACAGCCCGAAGGGTTCCGTCAGCAAGGGCGTTTCTCACCATTAGGCTTTAACCAAGGGTGGGGTTCGAGGCTTGTGCAAATTCAGACGAATTTGGCACAGGGACCGATCCAACCGACGGGGCTGCTAACCGACTTCGCCATTCAAGGTGATGGCTTATTTGAAGTTTCCGTTAGCAAAGTGGACGAGAACGGGAATCAAGTCTTTCAGCCGGCATGGACCCGTAACGGGGCATTCAGCTTAACGCCAGATAGTCAAGGCGGGACGGTACTAACGACCAAAGAAGGCCACTTCATTTCTGGAACGGACGGCAATCCCATTCATGTACCAGTTGGCTTCCGGCCAGCTGTAGGGAAAGATGGTTTGATTCAGGGCTATAATGAACAGGATCCAGCAGCTGCCCCTGTGACATTAGGGCAAATCAAGCTCGTTCGTGTGGTACGTCCGCAGTTGCTTCAAGATGTAGGGGATAACCTTTATACACTTCCAGCGGGTATTACAGCGGGGGAGAAGGCCAACATCTTGCAAGATGTGAATGGCGTAGCCGCGACAGAGGCAACTCGCGTTAGCTTGATGCAGGGCTTTCTGGAGCAATCGAATGTGACACTCTCGGATGAAATGACAGACCTGGTTATTGTGCAACGAGCGCTTCAGCTGAATTCCCGGGCTATCACATCTTCCGACCAGATGATGAACATAGCCAACAATTTACGTGGTTGATCGTAGAAAGGAAGGGTAGGCTCGATGGCAGATAACCCTGCACCAGTTAAGAAGAAGCAGCCAAGGCCGAAATGGCAGAGAATCACTTGGCTTATTTTCAAAATTATACGAATTCCCGTACTCGCTGTATTAGCTATCTATATTGGTTTATGGGTGGGCTATACGAAGCTTGGGGATCAGCCATCATCAGAAATCTTACATATCAGCACGTGGAAGCATTTATACGATCTCGTTTTTGCTAATTAATTCGAACTCCCGCATGGGAGTTTTATTTTTGCGTTCGCAGCGGTATAATGTAGAAAGGCTTTATCTACCATTTATCGATATATCGGATCGGATCCTAGGCACAGGAGGAGTACCTTGAATATACCGAACATGCTCACGATCAGCAGGTTTGTACTAATCCCCGTGTACCTCGTGCTTTTTTTTAACGGCCATATCCGAACCTCTTTCATCATTCTACTCGTAGCTGGATTAACGGATATCTTAGATGGCTATATCGCTAGAACACGTAAGTTGATCACCCCCATGGGTGTCATGCTAGACCCGCTGGCAGACAAGTGTATGATGATTGCGGTCATCCTCTCCCTACTCATCTCAGAGATGATTCCTTGGCAGGCCGCAGTGGCCATGTTTATACGGGACGCAAGTATGATTATTGGCTCCGCCTTCTTTCATTTCAGAGGCAAGTTGACCGTTCCAGCGAATGTTATGGGCAAGCTAACGACCGTTCTCTATTATTTCGCCATCCTCTTCATTGTGTTTGAATTTACCTTCGCTATCTCGTATTTATGGTATGTTATTGGGGTTTCCTTCTTAACATCATTTATTTATATTTTCCAGTTCCTGCTACTAAATCGAGGGGCCCGAGCGAAATAACCATCACAGGCAAAATGAAAAAAGAGCCTATGTAGGGGTCTGTGATACAGACCTTTACATAAGCTCCCCTTATATGAACCTTCACTTCTGCAGGATATGAAGGGACCTCCCTATTGTAAGTAATTCCCTTGTATTTTATACAAGTATTCGAAAGGAGCACGAACGCACGATGCTAGATATTAATCAAATTCAAGAGATCATTCCTCACCGCCCGCCTTTTCTGCTCGTTGACCGCATTTTGGAAGTAGAAGAAGGGGTTAGAGCTGTAGGAATCAAAAATGTTACGATCAATGAACCCTTCTTCGCAGGGCACTTTCCTGGTTATCCCGTTATGCCAGGCGTTTTAATCGTTGAAGCGTTAGCACAAGTTGGTGCTGTAGCTGTATTGTCGATGCCTGAATATAAAGGTAAAATTGGTTTGTTTGCTGGCGCAGACGGCATTCGCTGGCGTCAACAGGTTGTGCCTGGAGATACACTTACGCTAGAAATGACCATCACACGGGTTAAAGGCACGATTGTTAAAGGTCAAGCTATCGCAAAGGTTGGCGACAAAGTGGTAGTCGAAGGTGAGCTCATGTTCGCCCTTGCTAATAAATAGCCCATACATATAAAGGAGATGAACCTAACGACGATGACGCGTGTACAAACAGAGTATCAATTATGGCTCCAAGATCCAGCTGTCGATGAGCAAACGAAGAAAGAACTTCAAGCTATTCGGGAAGATGAGAGAGAAATCGAGGATCGCTTTTATAAAGATCTTGAATTTGGGACAGGCGGTCTACGTGGGGTCATTGGCGCGGGAACGAATCGTATCAATGTGTACACCGTGGGACGTGCTAGCCAAGGCTTAGCGCAATACGTGAATGGAACAGGTGCAGCTAACCCTGCCATTGTTCTGGCGTATGATTCCCGTCATATGTCACCTGAGTTCGCGCTAGAATCCGCGCTTGTTTTTGCAGGTAACGGGATTAAAGCGTATCTGTTCAAGACGCTGCATGCGACACCTGAACTTTCTTTTGCCGTCAGATACTTAGGTGCGACTGCGGGCGTTGTTGTCACCGCGAGCCACAATCCACCTGAATATAACGGATATAAAGTATACGGTGCAGACGGCGGACAGCTTGTCCCTGAGTTTGCAGAGCAAGTCATTGCTCACGTACAAAGCATCGATACCTTTGATAAAGTGAAGAGGCTGTCTCAGCGAGAAGCGGAAGCGCAAGGGCTGCTAGCTTGGTTAGGTGAAGATGTCGATCAGGCGTACATCCAAGCGGTTACAGCTGTTAGTCAAAATCCAGACATCATTAAGGAAATCAGCGATGATTTCCGCGTGATTTTTACGCCGCTGCACGGCGCAGGGAATATACCTGTACGCAAGGTCTTGCAAGCCGTAGGCTTCGAGCAAGTGCGCGTTGTTGCTGAGCAAGAGCTGCCGGATGCACAGTTTTCCACAGTAAAATCGCCTAATCCAGAAGAGCGTGAAGCATTCACGCTAGCAATCGCACAAGCGAAGGAATGGGATGCCGATATTATTATCGGTACCGATCCGGATGCAGACCGCATGGGTGCTGTCGTGAAGGATGCAAATGGTGAATATGTCGTATTAACGGGTAATCAATCCGGTGCAATTATTGTGAACTATTTATTGGGGAGTATGAAAGAGCGTGGAACACTTCCTGCGAACGGCGTTGTGATTAAAACGATTGTGACCAGCGAGATGGGAGCAGTTATAGCTAACCATTACGGCATCCCAACACTGAATACGTTAACGGGCTTTAAGTATATCGGTGAAAAGATGTCGCAATTCGAACAAACGGGCGAGTATACGTACCTGTTTGGGTATGAAGAGAGCTACGGCTACCTAGCTGGCAGCTATGCAAGAGACAAGGATGCGGTCATCGCAGCCATGTTAATCGCGGAAGCTGCGGCTTATTATAAGAAGCAAGGCAAGACCCTTTATGAAGTCCTGCAAGAGCTGTACGAATCCTTTGGTTTCTTTTTGGAAAAACTGGAATCAAGAACACTCAAAGGGAAAGACGGCGTGGAACAAATTGGCCGCATGATGGAAGCTTGGAGAACGAATCCGCCAGCAGAGATCAGCGGTACACGTGTTAGCTCTGCCCTGGACTACGCACAAGGGATTCAGGGCTTACCTCGCGAGAACGTACTGAAGTTCATATTAGAGGACGGTTCATGGTTCTGCTTGCGCCCATCGGGTACGGAGCCGAAAATTAAATTTTATTTTGCCGTGCAAGGGTCAACAGGGCCTGAAGCCGTGAAGCAGCTAGATGGTATCATTCAATACGTACTTAATCGTGTAGACGGATAGTGTAATAGGTATACCAAACCTCTTCAGAACCTAAGTAAGGGATAGATCGTCTAATGAATGGCTGGATATGATGTCTACCATGCATTGGGCGGTTTTCCCACGTTTGGGGGCGGAGAGGTTTTCGAGTGTATATGGGCCCCGGAAAGTTTATCAAAAGTAGATGCTCTAAGGAGTGGAAGAATTTGAATTTGTATCAAACCTGGAATAACCCGCTAAGAAATATGTTGTGGTGGATCGTGATTGTAGGGATGTTGTGCTCTTTGCCGCTTGCCTACACACGTCACCAAACCGAAACTTCGGCGAACCAAGTCGAATTTGTTTTTGACTATCGAGATTTATTGGATATTGCTGATGTGCAGACGAACCCCCAGAACTTTGTGAACACAGAGTTGAAGAACATGAAAGCCGCGGGCATAAACTCCATGGCTGTTTATGAGAGCACATTAGGGGAGTTCAAAGCGAGTCGTCGCATTGAGATGTATAGCTCGCGTGACGCGGCCATGCTGACCCAAACACTGGGAGATCCGAGTGAGAATTTCACCTATGTGCTGTTTGCGGATAGCCAGACTCAGCAGAAGCTTGAACCTCTGATCCAGAAAACGTTCGCAGATCTTAAAGTAGGCGTGAAGCCGTGGAGCTTCAAGAACCGAAATGGTCTCATCATTCAGATGAGTTTGGATGACGCCTCCATTAAAGCGATGGATCCGGACCCGATCGCGCTGCAAATGCTCAAAGATCAAGGCTTCCAAATCGTCGTACGGTTATCGAATCGTAGACCGTTCAACACCAATGAGATGGATGCTATGTTGAAGCAGTTCCATGATACTGGCGTGAAGCGAATTATCGTGGACGGCAATGAAGTGCCTGGTTATACCGAGGAAAATACGGAAGTTAATTTGAATAAAATGGCCAATTTGCTGAATAAGAACGGCATCGGGCTTGCGGCGATTGAATTATTGAAGGAGCCGCAAAAAGGCTTCAGCACATTAGCCAAACAAACGAATTACAACGTCGTGCGTCTGCACTCTTTTACAGAGAAAGATGGCGAGAAGCTGACAGAGCCGCTGAAGAAATCGGAGCTTGCTGACCGTGTTCAAGGTGTGTCGGACCGACTTGTTTTGGCTGTGAAGGATCGGAATATCCGCATGGTGTTCTTAAATGCCAAACCGGTGAAAAGCCTAGATAAAGGCAAGGTTGTTGACCCGCTTTCGTCCTTTTATGCTGCCTTGCAGGGCAAAGATGGCGCGATTCCACGTATCCAAGACGTAGGCTTTACGTTGGGGCCAGCAGAGGCTTTCGATGTACATACCACAGGTTGGCAGAAGATTGCTCGCTTTTTCTTACTATTAGGCGGACTTAGTCTGATTGTATGGATGATTTCCTTCTTCTTGCCGGAATTGACGATCGTTTTCTTCATCCTAGGATTGCTTGGTTTAGTTGCACTGCATACACTTTCAGCTAATATGTATGCGCAAGGACTTGCTTTGGCGACGGCCGTTAGTGCTCCTAGTGTTGCTGTTATGCTGGCGATTCGGTCAGTTCGATCAGGCGTTGCAGCTAAGTGGAAATCAGGTCTTGCTTATGGGCTGTGGCAGCTGTTTCGGACTTCGCTAATCTCATGTTTCGGTATTATTTATGTTGTAGCCCTTCTGAATCATGTTACCTATTCACTTGTGCTACAGCAGTTTAGAGGCGTTGGGATGCTGCATTTGCTTCCAATTGGCATTGTTGGGCTGTATCTCTTGTTCTTTAGTGAGAATAATACGTATAAGGAAAAGATCGCGAATATTCGAAGATTGCTTTCTTCCTATATAAGTGTGCTGTGGATCGTAATAGCAGGCGTAGCGCTTGCAGCTGTCTTCTACTACTTGTCTCGTACAGGGAATGAAGGACAAGCTTCCTCTGTCGAGAAGTTATTCCGTTCTTTCTTGGAAAATACATTAGGCGTGCGTCCACGAACAAAAGAATTCTTGGTGGCTCATCCGGTTTTCTTACTGGGTGCATACTTGTCCGTTCGTTATCGTCATGCGGTGTACCTGCTCTTCATCGGTGTCGTTGGTCAGCTCTCCTTAGTGGATACATTTGCTCACCTGCATACGCCGCTGCACATTTCCTTGATCCGTATTTTCTACGGACTTGTTCTAGGTGCTCTGATCGGATTAGTTCTTATTGCAGCTTGGGAAATACTCACAAGGAGTTGGAAACGATGGGTACAGCCCCAATTGTCAAAATAGCGTTATCCGGCTACTACGGTTTCGATAATAGCGGAGATGAGGCTGTGCTGCAGTCGATTTTGTTCGCTTTGCAGGAGCAAGGTCAGACGCAGGGCATTCAGATTGAACCTATCGTGCTCTCGGCCAATCCAGAGAAGACCACAGAGATGTACGGGGTGAAAGCTTATCATCGAATGAAGCCGGGTTCGCTCTTGCGGGCTTTGCGCGAGTCTGATGGACTGATCAGCGGAGGCGGCAGCTTATTGCAGGATGCCACAAGCTCGAAGACAATCCCGTATTACTTGGCTGTATTAAAAATAGCGCAATGGCTCGGGAAGCCGACATTTATTTATTCGCAAGGTATTGGGCCGGTTAGCCGCCCGATGTTCTATGGTTGGATCCGCAGCGTGTTTAAGCGCTGCGCCTTCGTATCGGTCCGCGATACGGAGTCCGCGGATTTACTTGGTGTGATGCGCCTCCCGCGGGAGCGCATCACGGTCGTGCCTGACCCCGTGATGGGCTTGCCCCTCCGGGAAGGTGGTATGGACGCGCCTCGCGGTGGCGCGTCAGATGGGGCGGTGCGGACGATCGGTGTGTCCGTCCGCTTCTGGAACGAAGACCGCTCGGAGCTGGAGGCTCTCGCGCGGTCCCTGCAAGAGCTGCTCGCAGCACGCACGGATGTGCAGCTGCGGTTCTTGCCCTTCCACCTTCCCTCGGATGAGGTGGCGTCGCAGTTCGTGATCGACCGCTTGGGCGATTACGCGGGGCGTGCTGCGATGGTGCATGGCATAACGCATCCGCAGGATATGCTCGCGCAGGTCGCGGGATGCGACCTGCTGATCGGGATGAGGCTGCATTCTTTGATTTATGCAGCCTCGCAGTACGTGCCTATGGTGGGGATCTCGTACGATCCGAAGATCGACCAGTTCCTCCATAGGCTTGGTATGAAGGCCGCCGCATCGACGAGTCAGTTCGATGCGCATCGGTTTGCCGAGGAGGCGCTGGGCCTCCTCGATGCTCGCGAGCAGTGGGCGGCGTCCAGCCGCGCCGCCATCGAAGAGCTGAAGGCGCAGGCGCAGCTGCCTGCGCAGCGGATCATTTCCTTTTACAAACGGAAATAAATGAGAATTGCATGATTCTAGCAACCAAAACGTAACCTACAACGTCAATAATAAGGAAGAGATATAATGAGCTCGACATCTGTAACGAATGAGCCAGCAGCACTGGCGTTATTGCAAGCTATACCTAAGGTGCGAATCTATGGCGTGCCGATCTCCAAAATGAGCATGAAACAAACGGTCGATTACTTAACGAAAGTTATCGAATTAAAACAGCCGCATCAGGTCATTACAGCCAATCCCATTATGGTGATGGCCGCACAGGATGATCCTTCTTATCTGAGCATGATGCAACGCGCGGAGCTGATCGTTCCGGATGGAACCGGCGTCGTTTGGGCGGCTAATCACGTCGGCCAACCTGTCGCGGAGAGAGTACCGGGATACGATTTAATCCACGAACTCATGAAAGTCGGAGAGAAGAAGAGTTGGAAGGTGTATCTGCTAGGTGCTTCCGATGAAGTCATCCAAGCTGCTGCTGAAAAAATTCGCACGACATATCCGAAGATCAACCTCGTCGGAGTACGAGATGGTTATTTCGGTGATGCAGAGGATGTGGAAGTGATCCGGGCCATCAAAGATGCTGCACCAGACCTGCTTCTAGTAGGAAGAGCTGCGGCGAATCAAGAACCTTGGATCGGGAAGTACAAAGAGCAGCTAGGCGTTCCCGTAATGATGGGGGTCGGCGGAAGTTTCGATGTACTTTCGGGCAAACTAAAAAGAGCACCAGTATTTTTCCAAAAACTACGTTTAGAGTGGTTCTACCGCCTTCTTCAGGAGCCGTGGCGCTATAAAAGAATGCTTCTACTCCCGAAATTCGCAGTGAAAGTGATGCGCGACAAAGAGAACGTCACAAAACCATGATAATATCTATGAAAATTGGCTGAAAACGGTCATTTCAGATGAATTTAGCAGTAGTATTTGTGACGGAATGGGAGTATAATTCATTTCGGCGGCTAGCCTGCCACCCATGACAAGAGGAGCTGTGAAGAAGACATGTATGGATTATATGCGATAGGGTTTATTGCTGCGTGCGTTATGGCGTTGTTGCTGACACCCCTGGTCAAAAAATTTGCCTTCTGGGTTGGAGCTGTTGATGCCCCGAACCATCGGAAGGTGCATACGCGAATTATGCCGCGTTTAGGGGGATTAGCCATATTCCTTGCTTTCGTCGGAGCTTATTTCGTAGTCTCTCCAGCACTTGATGACGTGAACTCAGATGCTGCTTTTGGACTTCTGCTCGGAGGCTTTGTGATAGTTGTCACAGGGGCTCTAGATGATCGCTTTCAATTATCCCCCAAATGGAAACTGCTAGGCCAGCTCATCGCTGCCTGTATCGTCGTATCCTTTGGACTCAAAATAGACTTGGTCAACATCCCTTTCGGGGAAACCAACCTACCGATTGGCTGGTTGAGTATCCCGATTACTATATTGTGGATTGTTGGTGTATCCAATGCGATTAACTTGATTGACGGCCTTGATGGCTTATCAGCAGGTGTATCGGGGATTGCTACAACAACCATTCTCGTTCTTGCTCTTATGATGGGTAATGTCACTGTTATCCTTCTATGTGTGATTTTACTAGGAAGTATCTCAGGCTTTATGTTCTTTAACTTCCATCCGGCCAAAATATTTATGGGCGACTCCGGCGCCTTGTTCCTGGGCTTCGCCCTTGCAACGCTTTCGATTCTCGGATTTAAGCAGGCTGCTGTTGTTTCACTTTTGATTCCGATTATGATTCTAGGTGTGCCATTATCTGATACTTTCTTCGCAATGCTTCGTCGTTATGTGAATAAACTGCCGATCTCGGCACCGGACAAAAGCCACTTGCATCACTGCTTACTGCAAATGGGCTTTAGCCATCGTACAAGCGTCCTGATTATCTATGGAATTGCCGCTATCTTCGGTGGTAGCGCGGTAGTCTGCTCGGTATTCATTTCCCAAGATTCCACTTGGGGACTTATCATGATCATTGTTGCTCTGTTCCTAGTAATGCTGGTTGGTGCAGAGGCTATCGGTATTATTAGTAAAAGTCGCAAGCCCGTGATCAACTTCTTGCAAAGACTTGTTGGCAAGCAAGTGCAGAGCGATCGCATGGGTAAATAAATCACTTTTTAATCAGAGAGATCTCCATCTAATCGATGGGGATCTTTTTTTTGCTGAAATTTCCGCGGGGTTTCACTAAACTATAGGGCCTTATTTGCCGATATAAGGTTATAAAACTAACTACAGCTACGACAGCTTAGGAAAAGGAGAGGTACAAGCATGTTTAAAATGCGTTTTTTAGCATGGACAATGATTGCGGCGTTATTAATTTCGCTAATACCATTCGCCAGTCCAGTTCAAGCAGCTGCGACGTTCTTTATTCCGGATGATACGAATATTTCTCGAACAGCATCAAGTGTAGATGAGACAGATTTAACTGGTCTCAAGAAATTAAGTCGAGGGAATGTATTTGTTACGACAAACAAAGAAATCACGATTAATGGTTCCTACCAATTCGTTTCCAAAGATACGATGACTGTGAAGATCGAGCAACTATTATTCACCCAAGGAGCTTGGAAAACAGATACGAATCGTACGACGACCAAAGGTGTTACAGCAAGCACTTCCAACCGTTTTACAGCACAAGCACTTCCTTTGTATGCAGGCTATAACAGAGTTACGTTTACAGGGATACAAGGCGGTGTAAATAAAACGGATACGTTTTATATTCTGTATGATGAAGTCCCTTATCTTAGCAATTTAAAAGTGACTTCTGGATCCAACCCATCTGCTAACCTGAACCAAGGCACTAGTATGGTTGTGGATACAGAGGAAATTATTCTTGAAGGTAAAGCCTTGAACGCAACCAATGTTTCCGTAAATGGGTATCAGGCATCTATATTGGATGATGGCACGTTCTTCGCCCCAGCGATTAGATTAAAACCAGGAACGAATACGTTAAACATTATTATTACGAATCCTGCTAATGAACTCAAAGTAACAAGGACGATTTATTACTTTGATGATGAGAATCCTTTTAATAAAATAGATGTTGTACATAATAATGACTGGAACAGCTCTATTTTAAATGCAGTGCCAATCCTGACAGCAGATAATCTGCTTACCGCTCCTGCATTGGAATCTGGGAAACTTAATGTAGAAATGCTTGTTCCCTATAGTGCTCAGGATTTCGCTAATGCATCTATTCAGATTAATACAAAGAATATTGGGGTTGAATCTGTCACGCAAACTCTAGTTGTTCCTGGGAGTGATGGAGTTACACCAGCCTACAAAATTGTTGATTTTACTACGAAAGCATTTGACTTCCAACTAGGGGCTTCTAGTGGTTATGCGCAAACGCAAACTGTATTCTTAGATGTTTATTACGATAAGTTTAGAGGAGTCGCTAATAATTCATTTAAATATTATCCGAATGATGTTGTTATCAATAATGTTTATATGATCACTGATAGTAGAGCTGTTCCTCCTGCAGTTGGTGATATAGTTAATATTGATTCAACATACAGCAAGCAACCACTTGATCAAAGTGAGATTCAGAAGCCTGACTTCTATATCATGGTAGAAACTAATCGTAATATTGAAGTAAGCAAAACGCCTGGTACGGACACTTCCGAACTTACAGGTAAGCTGCTTCCGATCGGCATTACGCCGCTATCCATTGAATATGTGGGTGATTATACCGATCTTACAGTGTCACCTTCTGTTGTAGCTCTCAATAAAAAGGTCTATAAGGTTACAGGATTTCCAACTGGTAGCCAGTCTGTATCTCTCCAATTTAAAGGTGCCGTTTCGGATTACAGGGCATCATTGTCGTATGTTTCCAAGAACTTTATCTCTGTTGACAACTTAGTTGATGGGCAAACGATTGAGATTGATTCCCGAATTCCATATCCAACTGGTGTAGATTTACCTATTACGGGTGCATATGTTGGCTTTGACAATTTGGCTAGTCATGAGCTATTTCTCAATGGTCAATTAATCGCGAATACTACGTTCTCGCTTAATGCAAACAATTCGTTTAACAACCTACATCTCAAAATAGGAGACCCGAGACTTCCGGGATCTACGGATAACACTACAACTCCTGCTTCAATCGTTCAACCTTCCCTGTCTGTAGGGGAAAATAGACTCGTCTTCACAGGAACCTATACCAATGGGACAAGCATAAGCGACATATCGAAAGAAATCCGTATTTACGTTGTAGACAAGAATGTACCTGTTATTGAAAGATTCCAGCCATCTGCGCTTCCTATTGGCGGCCGTGTTGGATTTCAGGCGATGCCGATGTCGGACAGTCTTCTTTCACAGATTTTCTTTACTAGCCCTGATATGCAATTCGCAAAAGATAAATATGTAACAAGTAGAAAGACCTATGATGTTTCTTTCAAGGTCGGCGGCATTGATAGCTTAGTTGTTAAAAGAGGGACCGACGAGATACTCCGCCTATCTCCTGGTGAAATTAAACCTAATGCAGAGATTAGGAGTGTAGCTGCAGTAGGTACGACACCAGCCTATGATTACAGCGGAAGCAAAGATAATCTCGTTATCCGTTTAAATAACTTGATATTTGATGCTCCGGGAAGTCATGTGTACACATTGGAGTTAACTAATGCAACCGGTGCTAAAGTCAACCAACGATTAGAAGTAGAACGCGTATTGGAACCATTCCGTATTCTCTCTCCTGTCGCTTCCGTTGGAGACCGGATTATTGTAAATAAGAACTTTGTACACTTTGACGTAGAAGCCGAGGGTGCTATAACTGTAGCCATTAATGGTGTTAATGCGACGCAAAGGCCGGATATGAATGATCGTTTCATTTATGATTTTGTTGGTTTAAAACCGGATAAAGAAACTGTGCTTAATTTAGTTATTACGCGTCCTGGCGGTTCACTCAAGCAAACCTTAACGGTGTTCTATACGAGTGCGATTCAAAAAGATTCTGAGTTCATGGAACAAATCAAAACGAAGCACACTATTTTCGATAAAAACTTGGAGCTTTCCTTCCCTAAAGGGACAATTCTAAAGTCTGCTAACCCTGCAAATGGTATAACGCAATTTTATGATAAAACGAATGTATTGTTTGGAATTGCAGACCCGACCGATGGTGTTGTTGAGAGAAGAAATGATTACGGGAATATTATCAACCGAGATATTGATGCTCGGACCGATGCTAGAGCGCCATTAGGGCAATCCGTCATTCGAATTCCTGACATTTTAGTACAACGCTATGTATCTGAAATTAATAGAAGAAACTTTAGCCGCGTATCTCCTGTCTACTGGATTTCGGGTGGTGTTGGAGAAGAAGGCGTTGTTGGCGCAGCTAACTATAAACCAGCAACAGACGGGCTTGCTCCGTATTCAACGGAAGGAACATTTACTTTGTTCCCGGCTACCCGCAAAGTCGTTCCTACGAACAGAGGCACACTTAAATTGACGTATGACAAAAGTGTTGTTGAAGCAGTAGGTACAACCATTACCGTATTCTTCTTTAACGATAAAGGAGAATGGATTAATCTTGGCGGGGAAGTAGATGCCAAAAATAATACGATCACAGTTCCTTTCGATGATTTCGGTTACTATATGGTTACGAAATTAAAGTATGGGTTCCCTGATTTAACGAATCATCCGTGGGCACGGAATGTGCTTGAGGCACTTTTCTCGAAAGGTTTAATGCCTAACCTGCGTTTCGACACGTTTGGTACAGATGATTTAACAACACGTGGAGAGTTCGCATCTATGCTTGTGAAATCATTAAACATTCCACTGAACTATGATAACAACCAAACATTCTTTGAAATTGGTCCTGGTGCACGTTCTTTGACTTGGGATTATGCTCATATTGAGACCGCAGCGCGAACAGGTATTATCGCAGGTCTTGATAATCGATTCTTCGGGGCGGATCTTAAGGTGACTCGTGAGCAGGCTGCTACGATGATTGCGCGAGCGCTAGAGTTCAAGCTTGCCATTAATGATGCAAAGCTCGCGGCTAGCTTGTCCAAGCTGTATACAGACTCATCTCAATTCTCCTACTACGCGCTTCCTGCGATCGATGCAGTGAGTAAAGCAGGCGTCATGCTAGGTAAGCCTAATGATCTAGTAGTTGGCGAGAAGAAGCAAACCGTACGGTTTGATGCAACTGCCAACTTAACGCGCGCAGAGGCGGGCCAAATTGCCGTGAGATTGCTGCAGAAGTATTCGAAAGTATTCCCGACGAACCTTAACTAAGGCAACGTCAAAGAAGCCCATCTCTTCGGAGATGGGCTCTTTTGTGCTGATACTATCAAATTCATTCAGGGAACATTCAGTTATCTTTTAGCTTATATTAAGCTTCTATACTTATTTTCTTTACAATTCACCTTTACAATTCTACTTATCGGGTAATGAAAGATGAGATGAACACAATGATAGTTGGAGAGAAACTCATTTGGAAATTACTTTGCATAGTTGGTTATAAGTTTTATTACAAAAAACTTTTCAATATTAGGAGGAAGCACACCTTATGAAAAAAACATTTAAAGTACTAGTAACTACTACTCTAGCATTATCCATGTTCGCATCAGTAGCAATGGCGGATACTACGACAGCTACAAACTCAACGGATACAATTACTTCCGCGACAACAACAGCAGCTGTTAAAACAACTAAAGATTTCACAGACCTTGCAGGCCTAGATGCAATAATGGCTGCTAAAGTTGACGCTTTGCTTGCTAAAGGTTACATGGAAGGTAAAACAGATACAACATTTGATATCATGGGTAACATGACTCGTGCAGAAGCTGCTAAGCTCGTTTCAAAAGTACTTGGTTTGACTGTTGGAACAGAAACAACTTCTTCCTTTGACGATGTTGACGCAACAGACGCTTCCATCGCTTGGTCCATTCCTTTCATCGAAGCAGCTAAAAAAGTTGGCATCATCGATGGTATGACTGACACAACTTTCGCTCCTAAAGACAACGTAACAATCGGTCAATTGGCTACAATGTTCGTTAAAGGTCTAGGTAAAGTAGCTGACGTTAAAGTAACAACTCCTTGGTACCAAGATTACATGGATGTAGCAAAAGCAAATGGCGTAGATCTTGGAACTGATGGTTCCGCAATGGCAACTCGTGCTGATCTAGTAAGTGGATCTTATGCTGCTGACGTAGCGTTCAATGCTACAAAAAAACTTACTATTTCTGATGTAAAGCAAACTGGATCCAAGAAAATTGCTGTTACGTTCGGAAGAGCGGTTACTGCTGATGAGTTAAAAACATTAACTTTAACAGTTAAAAACGGTTTTGTACCTTACAACACAACTTCCACTTTGAGTGAAGATAAAAAGACGATTGTTCTGGAATCCACTTTCGCATTCCCAGCTGGTGAGTATACAGTTGAAACAACTGGATTTGAAGCACAAAAAGTTACTGTTGCTGCTGAAGTAGCATCCAAAGTTGAAATTGGCGCTCTTACATTGCAGAACACAACATCACAGAATCTAAAAGTTGTAACAACTAACCAATTCGGTGAAGTAATTGCATCTGCTATTCCTGATACTAATATCTCCGTATTTGATGCAACTTATGCTGCAGCAAATCCAATGACAGTTAGCGGCGGTAAAGTAGATTTGACTAACACTAAAGTAGATGACACACTTATTGTAACAGCAACTGATGTTGCAACTGGTTTGTCTGCTACAAAAACATTTAAAATTGTTTCAATTAGTTCTGCAATTAATATGACATTTGGTCCTGCAACACCACTTACAGATAAAACTAAAATTACTATCAACGAAACAGGCCTAGTTGTTCCTTATTCTTTAAAAGATCAATACGGCACCGCTTTGATCTTGCCTACAACAGGCACAGTAGCAGGAGATACTAAATCATTTGGAGATATTACTTTTAGCACAAGTGCTCCGACAGTTGTAAACCCAAATACTTTTGCTGTTGATGCTGATGGGAAATTAACTTTCACAGCAGGTACTGCTGCTGGAACGGCTATTATTACAGCTGTAAATGCAAAAACTGGTGCAGCTACAAACTTCAGTGTTAAGGTTGAGGATGTAGCGAAAGTTAAAATATTCCAAATAAGCCACCCAGGTATTCTAGTGGCAGCTTCTGAAGACGTAAAAATTCCATTCATGGCTGTTGATTCCTTCGGTGCAGCAATTGCAACTAAAGATTTCGCAAATACAGCGACAAACAGCCAAGTTGTAATCACATCATCAAATCCTGCAGTAACATTTGCGTCGGCTCCAAAATATGATGCAATTACTGGTGAACTTGTTGTGAATTTCACTGGAACTGGTTCTACTACTGTTTATGCTTGGATTGGTGGAGCAATTGTAGGTCAAGTAACTCTTGATGTTAAACCAGCTGCAGCCCCAGTAAAAGTAGCAGGATTAAAAGGTCTTAAAGCTATTGAAGCAATTGGCGGTTCCGTAACAGTTGATATTGACCATGTAAATGTAGTCGACACTTATGGTAGACCAGTAACTGTATTGCCATCAGGTTATACTTTGACGCTTGCGAAAAAAGCAACTGAGACGACTCCAACTGTTAACTTAACTGGGTTAGTAATCAACGCAGCTTCTGAAGGTACTACAACACTAGTAATTGGTTTAGACAATGGGGGAGCAGTAGCAAATTCAACATTTGAGTACACTAACACGGTAGTAGCTGATACTGTGATTACTTCATACAGCATTGCTGCTGTAGGAGATAGTGTTTACGGATATGCTGCAAATAATGATTCTGACGTTCATGCTAAGGCATTAACATTGGTTGGAAAAGATGCAAGTGGAAATGAAATTGCACTTTTACAATCAAATTATGTTACATCAATTACAAGCTCTGACCCAACAGTCGCAACAACTGTTAATGGTAAAATTGTGGGCCTTAAAGCTGGTAACACTACAGTTGCTGCTTGGAAGGGTGGCGTGAAACTAGCAGAACTTGCAGTTAAAGTAAGTGATGTTGCTCCTGTAACAGCTACAGCCGCATTTGCTAAAGCAACTTATTCTGTTGCTGCAGGAGACACACTTGCACTAGGAACTATTTCAACTGACTATTTGACTGTAAATGACCAATATGGCGCAGCGATTATTCCATCGGTGATCTGGACATCATCAGATAACGCTATAGCAACTGTAGATGCATCCGGTACTGTTACTGGTAAAGTAGCTGGAACAGTAACGATCTCTTATGTAACTTCAAATGGTGTTGTTGCAACGACTCAAGTTATTGTAACTCCATAAATATTAGAGTGAGATCTAACAAGCAAGCCCACCTCTTCGTAGGTGGGCTTTTTTGCACCTGGGCACACCTCGCATTACTAATCCAATTCATTCTACTTGGAAAATACTTATCAATGAAATGTAGTATAGAATGTCGTATACTCAATTTGTAGCCGAGGTGATATACGAAAAGCTACACGAATTATAAGATAGCAGCAATTAGCATTATGTCGTTCCATTGGGTTATAAAGTTTTGTTAAAAAAACTTAAAATATTAGGAGGAAATACCCCTTATGAAAAAAACTTTTAAAGTAATCGCATCTGCAACGCTTGCATTATCTATGTTCGCATCTGTCGCAATGGCTGAAACAACAACAGTTACACCTGTTTCCGCGACAACAGCAGCAMCTGTAAAAACAACGAAAGATTTYACTGACCTTGCTGGTCTAGATGCAACATTGGCAGTGAAAGTTGATGCTTTGCTTGCTAAAGGTTACATGGAAGGTAAAACAGATACAACTTTTGATATTACAGGCAACATGACTCGTGCTGAAGCAGCTAAGCTTGTTGCAAAAGTACTAGGCTTGACTGTCGGAACAGAAACAGCTTCATCTTTCAATGATGTTAGCTCGACTGATGGATCCATCAACTGGTCCATTCCTTTCGTCGAAGCAGCTAAAAAAGCTGGAATTATTGATGGTATGACGGATACAACGTTTGCACCGAAAGACAAAGTAACATTGGGTCAATTGGCTACGATGTTCGTTAAGGGTCTTGGTAAAGTGGCTGATGTTAAAGTAACAACTCCTTGGTACCAAGGTTATATGGATGTAGCAAAAGCAAACGGTGTTGACCTTGGAGCTGACGGTTCCGTAGCGGCAACTCGCGCTGACCTAGTAAGTGGTTCTTATGCTGCTGACGTAGCTGTCCAAGCTTCTAAGAAACTTGCAATTTCTTCCGTAAAACAAGTTGGAGCTAAGAAAATCGCTGTAACTTTTGAAAGAGCAGTAACAGCTGACGAGCTAACAAAGTTAACTACAACAGTAAAAAATGGCTTTGTTCCTTACAACACAACTGCAACTCTAAGTGCAGATAAATTGTCCGTAGTTCTTGAGTCCACTTTCGCATTCCCAGCTGGTGAATATACAGTTGAGGTAACTGGATTTGAAGCACAAAAAGTTACTGTTGCTGCTGAAGTAGCATCCAAAGTTGAAATTGGCGCTCTTACATTGCAGAACACAACATCACAGAATCTAAAAGTTGTAACAACTAACCAATTCGGTGAAGAAATTGCATCTGCTATTCCTGATACTAATATCTCCGTATTTGATGCAACTTATGCTGCAGCAAATCCAATGACAGTTAGCGGCGGTAAAGTAGATTTGACTAACACTAAAGTAGATGACACACTTATTGTAACAGCAACTCATGTTGCAACTGGTTTGTCTGCAACTAAGTCATTCAAAGTCGTTTCTATTAGTTCTGCAACTACTATGACATTTGGTCCCGCAACTCCACTTAAGGATAAAACTAAAATTACAGTTGGCGAATTAGCTTTAGCTATTCCTTACTCATTGAAAGATCAATACGGCACTGCTTTGAACTTGCCAACATCAGGCACTGTATTAGGAGATACTAAATCATTTGGAGATATTACGTTTAGCACAAGTGCTCCTACAGTTGTAAACCCAAATACATTTGCYGTTGATGCTGATGGGAAATTAACTTTCACAGCAGGTGCTGCTGCTGGAACGGCTATTATCACAGCTGTTAATGCTAAAACTGGTGCAGCTACAAGCTTCAGCATTAAAGTTGAAGATGTGGCTAAAGTTAAAACATTCCAACTTAACAACCCAGGAGTCYTGGTTGCAGCTTCAGAGGATGTGAAAATTCCATTCGTGGCAGTTGATTCATTCGATAAGGCAATTGCGACTAAAGATTTTGCAAATGCAGCAACAAATGGCCAAGTATTACTCACATCATCAAACCCGGCAGTAACATTTGTAACGGCTCCAAAATATGATGCAATTACTGGTGAACTTGTTGTTAAATTTGCTGGTACTGGCTCAACTACGGTATATGCTTGGATTAACGGTGCAATTGTAGGCCAAGTTACTCTTGATGTTAAAGCTGCTGCTGCTCCTGTAAAAGTAACTGGACTTAAAGGACTACAGTCAATTGAAGCAGTTAACGGTATTGTGACAGTTGATCTTGCTCACGTGAATGTAGTTGATACGTATGGTAGAGCAGTAACTACTTTGCCTACGGGATATACGTTGACACTTGCTAAGAAGGATTCAGCTAATACTACTGTAATAGTTGATGGCTCTGCTCTTACTGTAACTGGTGTAGCTGCAGGAACTTCAACACTTGTTACTGGTCTAGCAAATGGTGGTACTGCGGTTTCTAATTCAACATTTGAATATACGAATACTGTTGTTGCTGACACGGCGATTGCTTCATACAGTATCGCAGCTGTAGGTGACAGCATATATGGTTATGCTGCAAACACATCTGCTGATGTACATGCGAAAGCAATAACATTGGTGGGTAAAGATGCAGGTGGTAATGCAATTGCAATTAATCAAGGGTCTGTAATTACTTCAATCACAAGCTCAGATCCAACAATTGCAGTAATTAGCAATGGGAAAGTAGTAGGGCTTAAAGCTGGTACTACGACAGTTACAGCTTGGAAGGGTGGCACTAAACTAGCAGAACTTGCAGTTAAGGTTAGTGATGTTGCTCCTGTAACAGCTACAGCTGCATTTGCTAAAGCAACTTATTCTGTTGCTAAAGGAAGCACACTTGCACTAGGAACTATTTCGACTGACTATTTGACTGTAAATGACCAATATGGCGCAGCGATTATTCCATCGGTGATCTGGACATCATCAGATAACGCTATAGCAACTGTAGATGCATCCGGTACTGTTACTGGTAAAGTAGCTGGAACAGTAACGATCTCTTATGTAACTTCAAATGGTGTTGTTGCAACGAATCAAGTTATTGTAACTCCATAAATATTAGAG